>JAEYVW010000345.1 GCA_023429365.1 Bacteroidota bacterium | reverse complement strand
TACGATGAAATACCTGGTTGTCCTTGTGCTGGTCCTAAAGATGCACCAGATCTGCTTTTCGCAATCGGAGTTTACTGATACCGCCGCCGCCTGGTTTGAAGAATTGAAAATGGCGACCAGGCAAAATCTGCCATTATGGAAACAGGATATCTATGCACCTCTCCTGCTCGTTGATCCTTCCACACGGAATATATATGCCAATACACCCGATTCAAATGGGAATTTGACATTAACAGGTAATATCTACACCGGTCAATTGCCGGAGACAGTAAATATTGCAAACACGGCTATAGAATGGGCCGGACAATACTGGGCCATGGTGATGCTTCCTTTACCTGAAAATAAACACAGCAGAATTCACCTGCTGGCACATGAGTTATTTCACCGCGCACAAAAACAAATGGGCTTTTTTCCCGCCAGTCCCGATAACAATCATCTTGATAAAAAAAATGGACGTCTTTATTTAAGGTTGGAACTTGAAGCATTGAAAAAAGCAGTGTTGGCGCCTACACGCATTGAGTTGATGAAACATCTCACGAATGCTATTTATTTTCGAAGGGAACGTCATAATTTCTTTCCTGGTAGCGATACAACCGAGAACCTGCTCGAACTCAACGAAGGACTTTGTGAATTCACCGGGTTTATGATAAGCGGGCGCGAGGGGTATGAGGCGCGGAAATATTTTGTAAAACGCATTACTGAGTTTACCAACAGTATATCTTATATCCGTTCATTTGCCTATGAAACTATCCCGGTATATGGTTTCCTTTTAAACCCTACCAAAAAAGGGTGGAACAGGGAAGTTTTACAAACAACCAATTTGACTGATTTTTTCTCCAACGCTTTTATGATCCCCCCACCCGACCGCCGCCGGAATAATATCGTGAATATTGGAAAAGAATATGATTACTCAAATATTTTGGCGGAAGAATCTGTCCGGGAACAGCAATTCCTTGAGCAATATGCCCGCTATAGGTTCCAGTTTATAGATACTGTACATATTGAAATACCCCTTATCAAAATGAATATGTCGTTTGACTATACCCGGCAATTTTCTCTGGATTCGCTTGGGATGGTATATCCTTCAATCAGGATCACCGACGAATGGGGCATTTTACAGGCTGAAAAGGGTGCGTTAATAAATGCGGGATGGAACCAGGTCAATATCAGCCTTCCGGTTGCCATCAACGGGGAAAAGATAGAAGGTGATGGCTGGACCCTTGAGTTGAATTCATCATTTACCCTTGAAAAAGATGAAGTTACAGGTAACTACCGGGTGAAAAGATCGGAAGAATAGGTTTTTTTCAACGCGAATTTTTCAGGAAAAAACATTTTAAAACGAGGTTTTACACCTTGAACCCCGACGAAATTCATCAAACTTAGTGGGACAATTAAAAACAGCTTTTATAAAAAGGCTACCATATTATAACTATAAAAAATTGTCCCAATGATATTTTTGAGAGCCGTACATATGTACCAATTCCTTGGCGCCCTGGCAAGTTGTTATTTCAGTTATACTCATATCCATGAAACCATCCTGCCGCTTTGCGCAAGTATTTTAGTCACCCTGTACCTGGGGATCCTGTTTTTCATTCGAACGCATAGCCGCCTTTTTTACAGTATGATCGTTTTGCATTTCCTGCAGCTCATTTCCATTAAGACTGCAGCGTTTGGATACCTGGCCAGCCTGGGTGTAGGTCTGTATATGCAATTTAATGTCGATCATTTTTCCCTATACCAGTATTTAGCCACTATTGCCATTTTTGAATTCCTGCCCACTACACCCACGCAGCCGGCTTCGATCGGCATAAATATCATGGTCTTTATCATGCTGTTGTTTCTGTCGCTGACAAAGCAGCGAAAGGTTGTACCACTTTATCGGAGATAATGCTACCTGATTACAACCCTGCTTTAGCGCTAATCTCAAGCATCCGATCGATAGGCTTCCTGGCATCGATCCTTAATGCTTCATCCATGATTATCTCGGGTGTTTCGTATTCCATGCACAGGTAAAGCTTTTCTAGTGAATTGAGCTTCATGTGAGGACAGTCATTGCAGGCGCAACTGTTATTTGGTGGGGCTGGAATAAATGTTTTATGTGGCGAAGCCTTCATCATCTGGTGAAGGATACCCGTTTCTGTTGCGACGATGTATTCCTTTGAGGGATCGGTTTGTGTAAATTTCAAAAGTCCTGTTGTGGAACCAATATAATCAGCCATCCGCAATACCGGCTCTTCACATTCCGGATGAGCGATAAATTTCGCCTGCGGGTGTTTTACTTTAAGTTTGGTAATTTTCTCCAGGCTAAAAATTTCATGTACCATACAGGCGCCGTTCCAAAGCAGCATATTCCTACCGGTAACTTTGTTGATATATGCACCAAGATTTTTATCTGGCGCAAAAATGATCTTTTGATCTTTTGGAAAGCTGTCAACGATGATCCTGGCATTGCTACTTGTCACGATCACATCACTCAATGCTTTAATTCCGGCACTGCAGTTGATATAGCTCACAACGACGTGATCGGGATGTTGTTCTTTGAATTTTTTGAACAGAGGTGGTGGGCAGCTATCGCTAAGTGAACAGCCTGCTTTCAGATCCGGGATCACCACTTTTTTTGACGGATTAAGTATCTTGGCGGTTTCAGCCATGAAGTGTACACCCGCAAAAACGATCATGTCAGCCGTGGTTTTCTCGGCTTGCTGGGCAAGACCCAGGCTGTCGCCGATATAGTCCGCTACATCCTGTATATCAGGCTCCTGGTAATAGTGAGCCAGGACGACGGCATTTTTTTCTTTCTTCAATCGGTCGATTGACGCGAAAAGATCGAGGGTAGGATCCAGATCGATATCGAGGAAACCACGGGTTTCCACCTCAGCTGCAGCGGCAGCGATGTCAGGGTTTTTTGACTGCAGTAGAGATGTGAATTTGTCCATGGTCGAAATTTTTTATTGAATCCTGTAGGAAGTCATTTGATCGGGGTAGCAATATTGCATCAGCTTTTCCAAATTTTAAAAAACTTTTTCAACAGCCCCTTTTGTATTATAATAATTGTATTAATACAATATTTTTAAAAAAAGGCTATTATTATTATGCCTGTGAATTGGTGGAAAAGAACCTTTGCAAAATTATTGTTTTTCCAATATTCACATTTTAAACAAGATAATCCACAGGCTTGTTCGAGGCTGGTAAAGGTTTTTGCAACTATTTCCACATTACTGTGAAAATACCGAAGGGTAAAAAAACTAGGTTTTGGAAGCGATGGATTTTGTGAATTTGTATTGAATAACTCAAAGGTCTGACCCATCGGCCAGTTTTTTTTCTGGTATCCGGGAAGTTAGCGTCAAATGATTCTATTTCATGTTCACGTTTCACGAGGGATTATTCACATCTTAATGCTGATATTCACAGGCCTTTGTGAGCAAATTCTTTGACCGGGTCGATCGCAGTTGACCGGTATGGCAATGAATGCAGGGGTTATCAACAGGGTTTGTTCATCGTCCTGATGTCGCGACGATGAACATAAATAATTTAATTTTATCCTTAAAAATTGCTCTATGAAGTATTTAAGACTTGCGCTGATCGTATCATTTACCTGTATCGTATCAATGGTAAAGGCGGGCGAAGGCATGTGGCTGCCCCTGTTGCTGGAAAAACTGAACGAGAAGGAAATGAAAAGTATGGGCATGAAGATCAGCGCAAAGGATATATATAGTATTAATAAAGGAAGCCTGAAAGACGCGATTGTAAGCTTTGGCGGATTTTGTACCGGCGAGGTGATATCATCGAAGGGTTTATTATTAACTAACCATCACTGCGGATTTGATGTCATTCAAAATCACTCCACGCTTGACCGCAATTATATCCGGGATGGTTTTTGGGCTAAGAATAATGCTGAGGAACTGGTTAACCCCGGTTTGTATGTCACTTTTATTGTTAGGATAGAAGATGTAAGCAAACAGGTACTTAATGGTGTAACCAGGGAAATGAGTGAGCGGGATCGCCAGTCGCTTATAGACAGGAATGCGAATGAGGAATTGAAAGCTGTTAAAAGGGAAAACTATCAATCGGTATTTATAAGGCCATTTTTTGAAGGCAACCAATACTTTGCTTTTATCACCGAGACGTACAATGATATCCGCCTGGTAGGCGCGCCTCCTTCCTCGATCGGAAATTTTGGAAAAGATACCGACAACTGGATGTGGCCACGTCACACAGGTGACTTTTCGATGTTTAGGATCTATGCAGGAAAGGATAATAAACCGGCCGCTTATTCACCCGACAATGTGCCTTATATTCCAAAAAGATCTTTGTCGATTTCGCTGGATGGTGTTGCTGAAAATGATTTTACAATGGTTTTTGGATTTCCTGGCAGAACCATGGAATACCTGCATTCATCTGCCGTGGAACAAATCGTGGAAGTAAATGACCCGGCTAAGATCGCGATCCGCGACAAAGCGCTGGCTGTGTTAGATGAGTTTATGCGTAAAGATGAAGAGATAAAGATCCAGTACGCTTCAAAATATGCGAGTATCAGTAACTCATGGAAAAAATGGCAGGGTGAAATCCTTGGCCTGACCCGCACCAACGCGATAGCAAAGAAAAAAACTTACGAAAAAGAATTTCAGAAAAGAGTGGATGCAAATCCGCAATGGAA
>JAEYVW010000310.1 GCA_023429365.1 Bacteroidota bacterium | reverse complement strand
CTCCATTTTATCTTTAGACCCTGTCTCCAGTTCCTGGTTTTTTGTGGTATCCAGATCACCAGCCCGGTAATGCATCCCAGGGTGAATAAAATCGTTGCCCAACCCGTGATGGCACTACCCAGTTCGCGGTTGGTCATGTCTTTGATGATCGGTTTCTCCACTTTATCCAGCAGTAACCAACGATGCAGGCTGAACATGGTGCTCATGAATTCTTTGGTACCATTTTTTTCTTTTGTAGTACCCGTTAGCTCGCCCGTATAAGGATTCACCATATATCCAATACCACTACGACTGTTATCACCTTCTTTTTTGACATTAAACTGGTAAGTCCTTTTCATGTCGGCAGGAATGACGACACTTACGATCGTACCACCAGAAACCTGTTCAATCTTGCTCAACAATGAATCGACCGGAATACGCTCCTGGCCGACAATGGGCTTTACCTTGTACAGGTGAGGAGCAGCACGCTCGGTGAGTTCAGTATTAAAAACATATACGGTTCCGCTAAAACATACCGCGACAACGATGATACCACTGGTGAGACCCAGCCAAAGATGTATATCATTGAATATCTTTCTAACTTTCTGCCATCTTGTTTTCTGTTGCGATATCCTTCCCATTATTTCCTGATTGTACTTTATGCCAAAAGGGATCACGTTCGTGTCCCTTTTAATGGTGTCTTTTTATAGTAAGCTAAAACCTGTAAGCCACTGTCGCAATAAACTGCCTGGGTGGAATCGGGTTGATACTATAATTTTCATGCACATAATAATTGTATATGTTGCCCAGGTTTGTAACCCGTGCCAGCAACGACAATTTCTTATAACTATATCCCGCTGAAAGATCTACCGTGGTAAAACCATCGACGGGCATCAGCCGCGAATAATTTTGCGCCTGATCGATCGTATTATTCCATCCACCAAACCTGTCTCCAACATAGTAAACTGCTGCGCCAAATTTTAAACCGTTAAACAAACCTCTTGAAAAAGTGTACCAGGCGCTGGCATTCGCGATATGCGCCGGACTGTTTACAAGTCGTTCCCCAGTTACATAACTTCCTTTCGTCCCCGGAGTTTTCGTATAGGTCATATCATTATAACTATAACCGGCCATAACTGAAAGTCCCTTTATGAAATTGGTCATCACATCCAGTTCCACACCATTGCTCGTGGTCTGCCCTGTCAATTCCTTCAGGCTGCTATTGCTGTTTGGAAGACCATTGGCATCAAATTGTGCAGTCTGTGCCAGGTTATCATTGATGATCTTGTAAGCTGTAAGATTTACGGTCAGCTTTCCATCCAGGAAAATATTCTTTACACCAAGTTCATACTGGTCGATGATGGATGGAGGTAATACATTGTTGTAAATATCGAGACCCGAATTGATAGAAAACGAGTTGGAGTAGCTGGCAAAAAACGAAACATTGGGTTTAAACTTATACACCAGGCCCACCCGGGGAGAAAAAGCATTATCTGATTTTGACTTTCCTTTTGCTATCGAATCATTTTTCTGCAGGTAAGTGGTGGTGGCGGAAGGTGATTCCTGCAACGACCAGCGCAGACCCGCCAGAAGTTTCAATTTCGGGGTCAGGCTGATAAGGTCCTGTACATAGCCTCCAAAGCGATTTACCGGGGTTTCAACATAAGTAAGCCTGTTAGCTACAGGAATATCGGTGCGCTGTGTAAATTTCGTGGGGTCAAGCAGGTTGATCGTGTCGTAAATCTCGCCCTGAATATCGTAGTTGTAGGTTTCAGTGAGATAATGATCAGCATCCACACCTGCAAGCAAAAGATGCCCAACAGTACCCGTCTTGAACTTTCCGGTAAGGTTGATCTGCCCGGTGAAGAAATTTTCCTTTGTATCAACACGGCCAAGTGGTCGGGCCCAATCTCCGCTTTCTTTTGCCTGTATCCTTTCAACCGAATAATAATCACGCTGGTATTGCTGGTATGACATTACACCGTTGATCTTCCAGTTAGAACTTATTTCGTGGTTGATCGTTGCAGATGCGGTAGCCTGGTCAGTTGTATTATACTGCCAGCTGGTACCCATAAACCTTGACCTGGGAACATCTGCAACCTTTGTATTATTAAGAGAGCCAATCCCAAAATCGGGAGTGAACTTATGACGGAGATAATCACCTTCCACTATGAGTTCTGTGCGAGCACCTAACTTGAATAACAGGGATGGATTAACGTAGTAACGGGTAGAGGAAACCTGGTCACGATAGCTGTCGGCAGATTCAAAAGTTCCATTTACGCGATAAGCAATTTTCTTGCTGATGGGGCCATAGATATCAACTGCAGGTTTGATCAAATTATAGCTACCGGTACGGAAACTCAGTTCACCACCGGCTTGAAATTTGGGTTTTTTGGTTACCATGTTCAACACACCGCCCGGCGCTACATTACCATAGAGAATAGCAGCACTTCCTTTCAGGATTTCAACACTTTCCAGGGAGCTCATCTCCGGCATTGAACCGGTATTGACCCTCGATCCGTTCTTGAACATATTCGTAGATGAAAACCCGTACCCCCTTGCGTAAAAGCTTTCCTGTGTGCTGGCTCGGGTCGTGGCAAGATAGACGCCGTTTACATTCTTCACAACATCGCTGAGCCTTTGTGCCTGCTGGTTGCGGATCACATTTTCACCGATCGTCACCACAGCCTGGGGCAGGTCCATTGGTTTAATGGGTAATTTGCCAATGGTCGCCGGCCTGTTATTAACAGAGCGGTTAGCGGTAACCACGATCTCGGCCAGTTCAGTTTCATTTTCTACCAGTTCGAAATCTTCCGCTTGCGTTCCCGATTTCATCTGCACTGATTTTTGAATGGTCTGCAATCCAATAAATGAAACGATGATCGTATAATTACCGGTAGGGATGTTTGGAAGCTGGTAGGAACCATCGTCTGCAGTGATAGTTCCTCTTTTGATCTCTTTTAGTTGCACATAAACATGAGCTGCTGGCTTACCGTCGCTGGTTCTGACCACACCCTTCAATTTCCCGGCTTGCGCAATGGCTGAGAGACTTAAAAACAAAATTCCGAAAACAAGGATCAGTGACTTCCTGTATTTACTCAAGGGGTAGCGAAACTTCATACTCTTCTTATTTTGCAGGCAATGGAACTAAGAAGAA
>JAEYVW010000237.1 GCA_023429365.1 Bacteroidota bacterium | reverse complement strand
CCGACGAAATCCGACTACAGACTACAGACTCACGACTAACCTGCCCGGGTGGCGAAATTGGTAGACGCACCGTCTTCAGGTGGCGGCGCCGCGAGGTGTGCTGGTTCGAATCCAGTCCCGGGCACTTAAAGAGGTTGTAAACATTTGTTTTACAGCCTTTTTTTATTTGTCGAGAAACCTGCCCTAATAATTATTCTGAACATTTCAGTCACACCTGGTTTTGGGAGTAGTATGAAGTTGTTAAATCTGACAATGTTATAATATTGGCCCAGTTTTTTTATTGCGATTGCAACGGGGTATGTTTTTTAAACTGCCGATAAGAATCATTCATCATGTAAATTACACGCCAAAACAAATCCACTGGATTCGCTCACACATATCGTACTTGGGGCCTGTATTGGTGAAGCAGTAGCAGGCAAAAAGCTTGGCAAAAAAGCTATGTTGCTTGGCGCGCTTGCCCAAAGCGTCCCGGATATTGATTTTATCACGACATTTTTCCTGTCCGATTCCGAAGACATCGTTTCACACCGGGGTATTACGCATTCCATTCTTTTTGCTATTATCGCCACGCTTGTTTTATCATGGGCGTCGAGGTATATTTTCCGGAAAATAAACCTTCCCTGGAAGCTTTGGTTTTTGCTTTTTGGGATAAATATTTTCGTTCATATTTTCATCGATGGCTTCAACGCCTATGGTATTGGGTGGTTTGAACCCTTTTCCGCGAGGCGGTATTCCTTTCATGTACTCTTTGTTGCCGATCCACTGTTTTCTATCTGGCCATTTTTTGCTTTCCTGGTATTACTGCGACTTAAAAATAGTAACCCGATACGAAGGATCACCTGGAAGCTTGGTATAGGGCTTTCTGTCATTTACCTGGGATATGCTGTTGTCAACAAAATTTTGGTCACCGGATGGGCCAGGCAAAACCTGGCCGAACAGGGGATTTCTGTCAGGGATTATATCGTAACCCCTACTCCTTTCAATTCCTGGCTTTGGTATGTTGTCGCCAGGGATACCGCGGGTTATTCCGTCGCCTATAGATCGGTGTTCGATTCCCAAAAGAAAATGTCGTTTACCTGGTTTCCACGAAATGATTCATTGCTAAACACAGTAAGAAACCGGGAAGAACTGGAGGATATGATCGTGTTTGCCGATAAATACTATACGGTGGAGAACAGGAACGATACGATTGTATTTAATGTATTACGTTTTGGCCAGGTGGTCGGCTGGCATAACCCAAAAGAAAAATTCGCATTTTATTATTACCTCGACCGGCCCGGTTCCAATGAAGTAGTGGCACAAAGGGGAAGATTTGAAAAATGGGACAAACAAACCATTTCTTCTTTTATCAGGAGGATCAGGGGAAACTGACAGATTCTTCCCCAACCTATCAGCCTACTCTTTTTGCCGAAAATAAAATGTACTCACGGTAAGCATAAAGCGTATGCACTGGAAGGCACCCCATTGAAACAATTGCCTGAAAGAATAAAGTTTTGTTGTATAGGTATTAGAATCGATCACATCACATTCGTTTGAAATAATTCCCTCCAGTTCCTCATGTACTTGTTTTGAAAACGCAGGTTCATCGATGTCGAGGTTTAGTTCAATACTGGCATAGGCACTTATATTGTTGATATTAAAAGAACCGATGGTCAATAAACGTCCATCCGCGATAGCCATCTTGGCGTGTACGACGCAGGGCTTGTATTCATATATCTGAATTTTATTGCGTAGCATCCACCGATATAAATAGCGCTCTGCGTATTTTGAGATCGGAACATCGGACTGACCGGTCAAAACCACCCTAATACAAACCCCTCGCCTGGCAGCGCGTTCCAGGGCTTTACGAAATGAAGTGCCGGGCATAAAATAGCTGCAAAGGATCGTAATATTCTTTTTTGAGCTTCTGAAAATTTCCAGGTAGGTCTTAAAGATCTCTTGTTTTCGTTTTACCCAGTCATTGCGTCTCACCCTGACCTGACAATTGTCGCGGGTTTCAATATACGCGGCTTTTGGAGGAAGCGTATCCGGTAAAGCAAAACGTCGTGAACGCCTGCGGGTCCATAAACGACAGCAAAGCGTGTACAATTCTTTCGCCGCGTCGCCATACACATAAACAGCGAGGTCGAGCCAGGCCGGTTCATCGGGCGTATCATTGTACCGGTCGGCAATATTAATACCACCTACCAGGGCATTGATCCCATCGACGACAATCACTTTGTGATGGAGCCGGCGGCCAAAGTAGAGGGTACGACTTTTAAAAAGCGGTTTGAAAAAACGAAATTCAATCCCCGCATCGGTAAGATTTTTTATAAAATCTGCGGGCAGACTACTGGAAGCATACCCATCCACCAACATATAAACCTTTACGCCCCGGCCTGCTGCCTCGATGAGCTGACTGGCCACCATGTTACCTGTCTCGTCATCCCCCAAAATATAAGTTTGCAAATGAATGGAATGCCTGGCATCTGCAATAAGCTTTCCTAATAAATCAAAAAATTCCTGACCCGCATGCAGAAGCTTGATACTGTTATTGCGGCTAAAACCGGCCATATGGTTGAGGTGTTTTTACAAAAAGAAGCCCGGTGTTTCCGGGCCTCCTATTCTCTATCCCTCCGCAGGTATTACCCTGGTCAGGTAGCTATGGGTATAATCTCAGTTTCTTTACAGAAACACCCCTAAGAGAATATCTTAATACCGTAAAAAGCGTGCCAGCGACAGATCTTTAAAACATTTTTTTAAAAGGCCGATAAAGCTGTCTAAACTCCTGACTACAGCACCACTGTTTTGAACAGTTTGTCGCTGATCGCTTTTTCAAGGCCTACCGGCAAAGTGGAAGCTTCCTCATCCAGCGCAGTAAGGCCCACCAGGTCAGGATCCCAGGCAAAGACATGCCCGTCGTCACCATTTACGCTGATCCGGAAACGCTTCTCCTCATTAAACAAAAAAGGTGTCACCCTTACCATGTATGGCACTTTATCCACTACCAGGTGATAGGTATGTTCTGTCGTATGTATATCTTTCTTTTTCATACTATCTATGTAGATTAACAAGTGTGCCAAATTGGGTTGACCTGTAAGACCAAATGTTCACAATGCCTGAGAATTCTGATCTGCCTGATACTTACAGGCGGGAAATTTTGTAAATTCATAACAGAATAGAAACCCATGAGCGAAAACAATCCATACAACAGTGCTGAAGACGGGCAAATTCGTCTACAGATATTGGACAAGCTTCAACATCACCCGGCCATTGATGCCAGTAAAATAGAAGTCGAAGTAAGAGACGGTGTCGCGATT
>JAEYVW010000230.1 GCA_023429365.1 Bacteroidota bacterium | reverse complement strand
ACTATACTTTCACGTTTCTGTAACATCGCAGGGACTACATTCGTTACAGAAATTTGATATGAAACCAACGCTACTCCTGTCTGCTCTAATTTTTCTTACACAGTACAGTTTCGCCGGGAAAATTTCCGGCACCATTACCGATGATAAAGGCGTTCCGCTGCCTTATGCCTCTGTGAGTGTTAAGGGCACAAACAAAGGCGCAACCGCTAACGGTGCCGGTAAGTATACTATCAACCTGAGCCCGGGTGATTACGTACTGGTAGCCCGGTACGTGGGCTATAGCCGGCAGGAAAAATCAGTCAGTGTTGGTAACGCTGAGCAGATTCTCGATTTTAGTTTATCCATCCAGGAGCTGACTCTTTCAGAGGTGGTAGTGAAAAAAGGGGAGGATCCCGCTTATGAAATCATCCGCAACGCGATCAGGAAAAGAAACTATTATAACGAGCAGGTTGATTCCTTTACCGTAAATGTATATATCAAAGGTTTGCTCCGCTCGGCCGGTATGCCCGAAAAACTTTTTGGAAAGAAGATCGAGCGGGATGCTAATGATGGACTGGACTCCCTGGGTAAGGGTATCTTGTTTTTATCTGAATCAGTTACCCGTGTTGATTATGCCAAGCCCAATAATATCAAACTACATGTGATCTCTTCCCGTGAGAGCGGTGGCGGATACGGACTTAGTTTTCCTTTCTTCATTAATTTTTACCAGAACAATGTTTCGGTATTCGATAACAATCTCAACCCCCGCGGATTTATCTCACCTATTGCTGATGGCGCTTTGAATTATTACCGTTTCAAATACGAGGGAAGTTTTGTTGAAGATGGTGAGATGATCAATACCATCACGGTGACGCCGAGGCGAAAGAATGAGCCTTTATTCAGCGGCACAATCCAGATCACGGAAAATGACTGGCGAATTTTTAGTACGGACCTGCTGACTACAAGGGAAAACCAACTTGAGTTGATCGATACTTTACGCATCACCCAATTGCATTCGGCTGTAGTTCCTGATATCTGGAGGACAAAAAGCCAGGTTTTATACGTGGCGGCGAAGCAATTTGGTTTTCATATTACTGGCAATTTTGTAAATGTTTATAACGATTACGATATCAACCCCGGTTTCGAGAAAAAGCATTTTGGACGCACGGTCATGAAGTATGATACGGCTTTCAATAAAAAGGACAGTACATATTGGAACAGTACGAGGCCGGTCGCGCTCGAGAATGATGAGAAAAGAGATTTTGTTTTCAAAGACAGTATCTCCCAGGTCAAGCGTGATTCCATGGGCTCAAAAGCATACCGTGATTCACTGCAACGCAGCCAAAAGCCGATCACCATCAAGGGATTTGTCTGGTCGGGCCAACGGCATAATTGGTATGGAAAGAACGGAACACTCACCTGGAGTATGAAGCCGATGCTTCCGCAGGTTGAATACAATACAGTAGAAGGATTATCACTTAACCTGGAACAGACATACTACTACTTAAATCATAAAGGCAAATACAATTACCAGCTTGACTGGAATACGAGATATGGTTTCAGCAATTCTCACCTGAATTCTTTTGCAGACTTTGTGATCAGGCCGAAGAAATACGGTTACCGGAACCGTTACCTGAAGTTATCCGGAGGAAAAAGAGTTTCGCAGTTTAACCACGACAATCCCATTAACCCGCTTACCAACGCTGCTTACACTTTACTTGGAAAGCGGAACTACATGAAATTGTATGAAAACTGGTTTAGTGGTGTTGAGTACAATAATAAACTGGAAAGTGGCCTGGTAATAAATGTTCACGCAGTTTTTGAAGACAGGATCCCGTTAGTGAACACAACGGACTATACTTTTTTTGATAAAGACCGGCAGCTGCTTCCCAACCATCCCTATGAACTGGAAACTATGAGTTTTGAAAAGCACCAGGCCCTTGTGGTTGGTGTAACACTCACCTGGCAACCGGGACAACGTTATATTGAGTATCCATGGGGCAAGATGGCCTTGGGGTCTAATAAACCAATTTTCCAGCTAGAATATAATAAAGGAATAAAAGATGTATTTGGATCTGATATCAATTTCGACAAATGGAAATTCTCCATGGCCGACAATATGAATTTTAAAATCGGGGGTGAGTTCAAATACCGGTTGGGAGTGGGCGGTTTTTTAAATAGCAAATCTGTATCGATACCGGACCTGCAGCATTTCAACGGGAACCAGACATTTTACAATATCAAATACCTGAATAGTTTTCAGCTGGCGCCTTACTACAGGTACAGCAATGCTGAAGAGTTTTATGCATTTGGTCATGCCGAGCACCATTTCAACGGCTTGCTGACAAATAAAATTCCGCTTTTCAACAAATTAAGATGGAACCTGGTGGGCGGAGCCAATACTTTCTTTGTGAATAAAGACAACTACTATGTGGAGGTGTTCGCCGGACTTGAAAATATCTTTAAACTATTCCGCGTCGATTTCGTCAATGCATACCAGCCAGGACTGGGCAACAAATTCGGTGTCCGCGTGGGTTTCGGCGGCTTGATAGGAGGGAAGGTTCAGTTTAAATAAACCCGTTTTCCTGTAACAGACACCGAACAATTTCTTAACTTTGCGGTGAAATTTGGTTCAGCCTGCAACTGACCAATTATCCAATAATTTTCCCGGCTTTCGGGAATCAAATTTCAAGGCATATGGCATTACATAATCGTGTATCACGACAGGAGTTAAAGGAGCGTATCAAACAGGATCCCACACCTCGCACCACCATCTCATTTTATTGTTATTTTAAGGTTGAAGAGCCGGAAGTATTTCGGAATACCCTATATAAAGATCTGTCTGCACTGGGTGTCCTTGGCCGCATATATGTTGCTCATGAAGGCATCAACGCACAGATCAGCTTACCCGCTTCAAATTTTGAGCAGTTTAAGAATTATCTATACGCCATTGAACCGCTCGATGGTCTCAGGCTGAACATCGCGGTGGATGATGATGGAAAATCCTTTTACGTACTGGATATAAAGGTTCGTCCGAAAATTGTTGCCGACGGCATACATGATCCGGCGTTTGATATGGCCAACCGGGGAAAATATGTAAATGCCGAGCAGTTTAACCAATTGACCGATGATCCCAACACCGTAGTGATTGACATGCGCAATCACTATGAATATGAAGTGGGTCATTTTGAGAAAGCGATCGAAATACCCAGTGATACATTCCGTGAACAGTTACCCATGGCCGTGGATATGATGCAGGAAGACAAAGACCGCAATATTATCATGTATTGTACCGGAGGGATTCGTTGTGAGAAGGCTTCTGCGTTTATGCTGCACAACGGTTTCAAAAATGTATTTCACCTCGAGGGTGGAATTATCCACTATGCCAACCAGGTAAAGGAAAAAGGTTTACCCAATAAGTTCCACGGGAAGAATTTTGTATTTGATCAAAGACTGGGTGAAAGGATCACGGACGAGATTATTGCCCGTTGTCACCAATGCGGTAAACCTGCTGATACGCATGTGAACTGCGTCAATGATTCCTGTCACCTGCTTTTTATACAGTGTGAAGAGTGTAAGGAAAAGTATGAAGGCTGCTGCAGTACCGGCTGCCAGGATTTCATCCACCTCCCGGTTGAGCAGCAAAAAGAACTGCGTAAAGGGATTGACAAGGGGCGGAATGTATTTAATAAAGCAAAAGCAAGGGTCGAAGGAATAGTTCGAAGCCGATAGTGGAAATCAGCCACTAGGCGAACCATTTGCCCGCTATTGCCAGGTCCACATTACCGCCACTAAATATAATACCGACTTTTTTACCGGAGAATTCCTCTTTGTGTTTTAACACCAGCGCCAGTGTTACAGCCGAGCTGGGCTCGATGATGATCTTCATTCGTTCATAAACCAATTTCATGGCTGATATAATTTCCTCGTCGCTGACGGTATATACAGATTTCACCAGTTGGCGGATCACCGGGAAGGTTTTTTCACCAAGCTTGGTGCGCAATCCATCGGCGATGGTGTCGATATAGGGTGCCGCTTCGATGGTGCCAGTCTGTACAGACAGTATTGCGTCAGCGGCTCCTTCCGGTTCAGCAGCATGTACTGCTGTTGTAGGCGAGAAATAGTGTGCGCTCAACAGTGTCCCGCTTAGCAGACCACCGCCACCCACCGGTGCGATGATGGCATCAAGCCCGGAAATTTCTTCGATCAGTTCCTTTGCAACGCTGGCCTGCCCTGCAATGACCCGCTCGTCGTCGTATGGGTGGATGAATTCTGCACCCGTTCTGTCAAGTATTTGCTGCAGTGTATGTTCCCGTGCCTGCTGCGTAGGTTCGCAAAAGCTTATTTCCGCACCATACCCGCGTACCGCTTCTACTTTCACTTTAGGAGAATTGTCGGGCATCACGATCATCGCTTTTGTACCCACATGGCGTGCGGCATAGGCCAGTGCCTGCGCGTGATTGCCGGAAGAATGGGTTGCTACGCCTTTTGAAAGTTTGTCGACGGGAACAGACAATACCGCGTTCATCGCGCCACGGATCTTAAAGGCGCCGATCTTCTGGAAATTTTCACATTTGAAAAAAAGATTTGCACCTGAAACCTTATCGAGGTATTCCGAACGCAGTACTGGTGTGCGGTGAATAAAAGGTTTTATTCTTTCGTGAGCCTGCTCTATTTGATGCCGGTCAATACTAAATTCCATATTTATATAACTGAAGCGATACAGTCAATTTCAATTTCGCAACCGCGGTTGAGCACATTGCAGGGCACCACTATCCGGGCAGGACGATGATCTCCCATGATACGAGCAAAGGTATCATTGAATTTTGCCCAGTTTCCGATGTCGGAAATGAACACACTTACTTTCAGAATGTGATTGAGATCGCTGCCACTTGCCTTTAAAACATTTTCAAGGTTCTTCATGCAAAGCGTGGTCTGTTCTTCAATACTTCCCAGTTGCGCTTCACCATTTGCATCAAGTGGTAACTGGCCACTTACATAGACAAGTCCGTTATGTACAATTGCCGGGGCATAGTGACCCATGGGTTTGGCGGAGGGGTAGATTGCTTTTATTTCCATATCATTATTTTTTTGAGATCCACTTTATACAAACGGGCTTTCCAACAGCGATGCGCTTTTGTGTGTCCGTAAGCAAGCCTGTTTTTTTATTTCGTTGAAAGATCACGATTTCATCGCTGTCCTGGTTACCGACCAATAGGTAGTTGCCACTGGGATCGAAATTAAAATTCCTGGGTGCTTTTCCCAGTGAAGATTGAAATCCGAGGATGCCTGGTTTTCCTTTTTTGTCAAGTTTAAACGTGGCGATATTATTAAAATCGCCCCGGTTGCT
>JAEYVW010000435.1 GCA_023429365.1 Bacteroidota bacterium | reverse complement strand
CATTCAGCCCGCTCCCTTACCTTTGCGCCCTGAAATATAACCTCTTCGCTTAAATTAATCATATGGCAAACGTTGGTAAAGTAAAGCAAGTCATTGGCGCTGTGATCGATGTGCAGTTCGATGGCACGCTACCTGATATCTATAACGCATTGGAACTGAAAAAGGAAAATGGCGACACCCTGGTTCTGGAAGTGCAGCAGCACCTTGGCGAGGATAGTGTTCGTACCATCGCCATGGACGGTACTGAAGGACTTGTGCGAGGCACCCGGGTGGTGGATACCGGAAAGGCTATCGCCATGCCAACCGGCGACGGTATCAAAGGCCGCCTGTTTAATGTGACCGGCGACCCAATCGATGGTTTGCCCGTCGTGTCAAAAGCCAACGGCCGCCCCATTCACGCCAAGCCTCCCACGTTTGAAAACCTGAGTACGGCTACTGAAGTGTTGTTCACAGGTATCAAAGTTATCGACCTGATTGAGCCCTATGCGAAGGGTGGTAAGATCGGTTTGTTTGGTGGTGCTGGAGTGGGCAAGACAGTATTGATCCAGGAGTTGATCAACAATATCGCCAAGGCATACGCTGGTGTTTCTGTATTTGCCGGTGTGGGTGAAAGAACCCGTGAAGGGAATGACCTGATGAGGGAAATGATCGAAGCAGGCATCATGAAATATGGTGATGCCTTCAAACATAGTATGGAAGAGGGCGGATGGGACCTGAGCAAGGTGGACATGAAGGAACTCGCCGATTCAAAAGCAACTTTCGTGTTTGGACAGATGAACGAGCCTCCCGGCGCGCGTGCCCGGGTAGCCCTCTCGGGTCTGACCATTGCGGAATACTACCGCGATGGCGATGGAGAAGGCAAAGGCCGTGATATCCTGTTCTTTGTGGATAACATCTTCCGTTTTACCCAAGCTGGCTCTGAGGTATCAGCACTGCTAGGCCGGATGCCTTCAGCGGTGGGTTACCAGCCTACGCTGGCTACCGAAATGGGTATCATGCAGGAGCGTATCACCTCCACGAAAAACGGTTCGATCACCTCGGTACAGGCCGTTTACGTACCGGCGGATGACCTTACCGACCCCGCTCCGGCAACAACTTTTGCACACCTTGACGCGACAACGGTTTTGAGTCGGAAAATTGCCGATCTTGGTATCTATCCCGCCGTTGATCCTCTGGACTCTACTTCACGTATCCTGACACCGAAGATTGTAGGTGATCAGCACTATGATTGCGCCAACCGTGTGAAAGGGATTTTACAACGCTATAAGGAATTGCAGGATATTATTGCCATCCTTGGTTTGGATGAACTGAGTGATGATGATAAAATGACTGTAGCCCGTGCGAGAAAAGTACAGCGTTTCCTGTCACAACCTTTCCACGTAGCGGAAGCTTTTACCGGTCTGAAAGGTGTGCTGGTTCCCATTGAAGAAACGATTCGTGGTTTCAATATGATCCTCGATGGAGAAGTGGATGATCTTCCTGAAGCGGCATTCAACCTGGTAGGAACCATTGATGATGCAATCGAGAAAGGGAAGAAGTTGACAGCGCAGGCGCAGGGATAATTTTGAATGTGGAAATGTGCTGATGTGAAAATGTGAAAATGGATCAGCACGTTGTTGGATGTTTTTAATCATTTCCATATTTCCACACTTTCACATTTTCACATTATTACGGTATGAACTTAGAGATACTTACACCAGAAAAAAAAGTCTTCAGCGGAGATGTGTTTGGCGTGCAGATGCCTGGCATTAGTGGAAGCTTTGAGGTGCTTGAAAAACATGCGCCATTGGTAAGCGCTTTAAAAAGCGGGCGTGTCAAAATAATAAAGGATAAGCAAAATAATTTTGCATACTTCGATATACAGGGCGGCTTTGTTGAAGTTCTTAACAACAGGGTGACTGTATTAGCCGAAGGTGCTGTGCCGGTTGAAACTGCCTGATTTTAGTTACCCCTTCCACTGAATTACATCTTTTGAGGGGCAGTACAAATAGACTGGCGAAAAACCAGCCTATCCGGATTGTGAAAACTGATTCTTCGCCCCCTGAATTAATTCGGGGGGCTTTTTTTTGCTTTGGCATTAATGTATTCATCAATGCTGATCACATCATGGCGACTGGCACTTTATATTATGGACAGGCTTTTGTAAGTTTGGTTCATGAAAATCTTTAATATCTTATTCTGTATTATTTTTCTAATCTCTGCTGTACTGCAATATAATGACCCCGATCCCTGGGTTTGGATCCCTATTTACCTTTACGGGGCTATACTTTGCTGGCTGGCATTCCGGAATAAATTTTATCCCACGGCATACATCATCGGCATTATTGGATTTGCTGCTTATGCCTGTTATTTTTTCTTCACAGAAAATGGAGTGCTCGACTGGATACAAAAACACAACGCCGAAAATATTGCCGCCAGTATGAAGGCAACCAAACCCTGGATAGAAGATACCCGGGAGTTTTTTGGACTGCTTATCCTAATCCTTGCATTATTGGTAAACCTGCTTTACGCGAAAAAGAAAAGGCCATCCAAAACAGGATGACCTTTCCATCTTTAAAAGTTGTTTTACTTTTTTCCACCAAAATTTTTGGATACACCAAAGTTTACCTGCTGACCAAAGTTTAGCCAGAGATCATTGTTTGAACCATCTACTCCTTTTGCTTTAGTTGACTCGAAACCGATGCTACCGAAGCTAAAGTTGAGTGCAAATCCGTTGTGTACATTCAGTGCTACTGCCGGGAATACTTCAATCCCGAAGCCATTGGTTTTGTTGCCGCCAAAATCTGTACCTACATAACCTGCATTGGCCTGGCCAAACAAGCTGAATATACCTCCCAGGGGTTTTGTGTACCGGGCAAATAAACCCGCGCCATAATTTTTTGATGTGGTGCTTGCCCCTGGCCCGGAAGGATTGGCCTTGTTATATCCATAGTTCAGGTTAACACCAGCTGTCCAATTGTCGGTAAACTGGTAACCCACGCCAGGGTTTAGCTGGAAGGTTGTGTATTTATCGTCGTCCGCTTCTTTGGTCGTGGAGATACCTACGTTACCGTACAATAAAACACTTCCTTTCTGGGCGTGCCCTGCGAAGGCAAATCCTGCCAGCAATAATGCACTTAAAACAAGTTTTTTCATAAAAATACATTTTGCCCCAATGGAGCAAATCGTATACCTGTGTGCAGCTTTGTATTGTAAATTGTTCAAACTGTCATGACTTACCTCAACC
>JAEYVW010000424.1 GCA_023429365.1 Bacteroidota bacterium | reverse complement strand
AGTACTGAATCGCAGAGTTTCATTTTTATATTCTCGTCGAGCTGGCGACTCATGCGCTGCGCCACTTCTTCGCGGGTGATGCCGTCGCGCTGCATGATACGGTGTACGCGAAGGGGCAGGGGCGTGTACACACCGATCACATGATCCAGGAATTCAACGGATCCGCTTTCAAATATTAGTGCTGCTTCTTTGATGGTGTAAGCCGTGGTCTGTCCTTGCATCCATTCGTTTGCATCCCGAATGGTCGCGGGATGCGTGATCGCATTCAGTTTTTCAAGCCGATCTTTATCATTAAATACAATGGAAGAAATATAAGCCCGGTTAAGCCTGCCATCCTGGTAGCTCCCGGGACCAAAATGGGCGATGATCTCTTTCTTTAATTCTTCATCCTCATTCATCAGTCGCCTGGCTGCCGCGTCTGCATAGTAGACGGGTATGCCCAGCACTTCAAATATCCTGGCTACTGTGCTTTTACCGCTGCCGATACCGCCGGTTAGACCAACTCTTAACATATACTGCAATAAAAAATTCCAAATTCCGGGCGTTATTCGCTGCCAGGAATCTGGAATTTACTATTAGTTGTTCAAATTTTATTTCTTTTCAGCAGTAGCAGGCTTATTCAGGGCTGCGGTCCAATCCATGCTGATCGCTGATTTTTCAATCTTCAGATAGCTTCCCGGATTTATCTCGATGCTAAGGGTTCCGTCCTCGTTTACCTTGTTTATCACACCATGAATACCCGCAATGGTCACGACCTTATCACCTTTCTGGAGGTCTTCGATAAACTTCTTCTGGTTCTTGGCTCTTTTCGCCTGCGGGCGTATGAAAAAAAGCCAGAAAACAAGGATCATCAATCCTAAAAATATAAACTGGAAGCCGCCCATTCCGCCACCTGGCTGGGCAGTCTGTAAAAAATACATGTGGTTCATTCTTTTCTTTTTTTATTATTCTGTGATGTCTACTTTGAAACTGAGTACCGTTACGCTTTCCGGGCTTGTGTTAGCCGTTACATGAACGTCTTTTTGTGTGACACCCGCCGGGCGACCCCTGCTGTCAAATTTGGCGCGTATTACACCTTCTTCACCTGGGGCGATAGGCTTTTCGGGTTTTTCCGGAACGGTACATCCGCAACTGGCCGAAACATTTGCGATCACGAGGTTTTTGTCGCCTGAATTCTTAAAACGATAGCTCACCTCAACTACCTGGCCTTCTTTCACTTTCCCGAGATTTTGCATGGTCGAATCGATCCATTGTATGCTCGTAAAGTTGGCCGAATCCTTTGTGGCTAATTCCTTTTCTTCCTGCGTCAGGGTGCCGGTACTATTCTGATCCGCCGACTGGCAGGCAAACAATCCCGCAGCCAGCAGTACAAATAGGATTTTTTTCATAGTTCGAAAATTTGAGAATTGCAAATGTAAAGGTTAGTTGAATGGTGTACAAGTTAAAAAAACGGGGAAATGCTGTTTTATCAACTCTTCAGCTTATCAGTCTTTTTGTATTGTGTTTTCTGCATGTTGCCCTGTTGCACCAGTTCCTTGTGAATATTATCGAGAATACCATTTACAAACTGGCCACTTTGAACGGTGCTATAGTCCTTTGCGAGGTCTATATACTCGTTTATCGTAACCTTGGGTGGTATGGTTTCGAAATAAAGAAATTCTGCCAGGCCCATTTTCATGAGTAGCATATCAAGCACGGCGATACGCTCGGGATCCCAGTTCTTTAGTTTGGGTGTAATTATGGCCTGCAGGTGATCGGCCTTGTCGAGCACGGTTTGCAGAAGACTTTTTGCGAATTGTTCCTTATCGGCGCTAAGCAGTTCACGGAAATTCAAAGATCCAGGTTTTTGAATATATCCCGCCAGTATCTGAACTACCATTTCCCCGTCATCATTCCAGCCCGGGAAATTTTCTTCCATATGTGATACAAATACCTCGTTGGCCAGCATCATATCATTGAGAATAAACTCCACGATCTTTTTCTCTTCCGACTTTTCCCTGGAAGGGGTGGCGATATAATTTTTATAAGTCGGCGATTCTACCAGTTCCAGGTAGATCTTCCGGATCAGTTCCGTGGAATCGCCCTGCGACTGCCTTAAAATATGCTGGGGTTTTTCAATTCCGAATTGCTCTTTTATCGACTCATCTTCGAGGATCTTCCAAAGCACTTCATTGCCTGCGATCTTGGTATTTACATTGAGATCTTCAGCTGAGGGCAGGTGTTTGCTGGCTCTTTTATGGGCTTCCGTTTCGGCGTAACGGGCAACTTCGGTTAGAAACCAGGTGAGATAAACCAGGAGGGACCGGGTCTGGTTAAAATGGTTCTGTAGTATCTTCTGAGGCTCGCCGGGTTTCAATAGATCCTCAAGGGTTTCTACGGTGTAGAGCGTCTGCATCACTTTTACCCGGATATTTCTTCTACTGATCATTGTTGTAAGAACTATTTGAGGCTGCGAAGATAAGGGATTTGACCAGCAGTGCCGGCAAGCCGAAAGCAGGTAGTCAAAAAAAAATCTTATCTTTTGTTTTCCCCGTATGCAACAGAATCAGAATTTTGTAAGGAACTTTAAGTTTCCAGGAACCGACATATGAAAATACAGGCTATCTCAGATAATATTTCAGGTTACCAGTTGTTAGAGGCTTTACCAGCAGCTATTTATACTTGTGATGCGATGGGTTTTATACAGGTTTTCAATGCCGCTGCTGTTGAATTGTGGGGAAGGAAACCCCGGCCGGGTGTGGACAAATGGTGTGGATCCTGGAAAATATACAGACCTGATGGTACGCCACTTCCGCACGACGAATGCCCTATGGCCCGGGCATTGCAGGAAGGGATCGTGATCGAGGGGGAGGAGATCATTGTAGAAAGTCCAAATGGTGAAAGACGTCATATCATGCCTTACCCGCGGCCGATATTTGACAATTTAGGTAATGTTAGCGGCGCAGTTAATATGCTTATAGATATCACATCATCTAAACGGATGGAAAAAGATATGGCGCACTTTGCAGCGATTGTACAATCGTCTGAAGACGCCATTATCAGTAAATCACTCGAGGGAGTTATCACGAGCTGGAACCCGGCCGCAGAAAAAATGTTTGGATTTTCTGCGGAGGAAATGATCGGGCAGCCGATCATACGCCTGATTCCTCCTGACCGGCTGGATGAGGAAGTTTATATTATTAACCGGATATCTTCGGGTGAAAGGGTTGAGCATTTTACAACCCTTCGTCAAACTAAAGACCGACGGTTGATAGATATCTCACTTACCATTTCCCCCATCAAAGATTCCCGGGGTAGGATAATAGGCGCTTCCAAGATCGCAAGGGATATCACCAAAAGTAAAATAGAGGAACAAAGGCTTATCCAAAGCGAAAGGAGCCTGAATGAACTGGCCAATGCCATGCCCCAACTAGTTTGGATTAACGATGCAGCAGGAAATACGATTTATTTCAATGACCGGTTTGAGGAGTATGGGGCACAGCCTGTAGATAGCCCGGGATGGCGGTCGCTGATACACCCCGATGACCTTGCGACCACAAGAGAAGAATGGGAATATGCCAAAAAAAGTGGTGTTAAATTGGTGGTAGAACACAGATTCCGGGTGGCGGATGGGGAATATCGCTGGCATCTTACCCGAAACATCCCTTATCGCGACAAGCAGGGAAATATTACAAAATGGATCGGTACTTCAACGGATATCGATGATATGAAACGAATGGCTTTACGCAAGGACGATTTTCTCTCGGTAGCCAGCCATGAATTAAGAACACCCATCACGCTTATCAAAGCTTATTCGCAATTATTGCGCGACGCATATCGCAATTCAGACGATAACTTCCTGACAAATGCATTGACAAAACTGGAAACCCAGGCCAATAAGATGACCAAGCTGGTCACTGATTTTTTAAAGCTTTCGAAAATAGAGTCCGGGAAACTTCAGCTCGCTTTTGAAAAGTTTTTTATCGACGATCTGGTCAGGGAAATATCGTCGGAGATCCAATTTGTTTCGGTCAATCACAAGATCATCATCGAAGATCATCAAAAACTAAGCGTGTTTGCGGACAAGGAAAGGATCTCACAGGTCATCGCCAATTTCCTGAACAACGCGATCAAGTATTCCCCCGGTGCCGACAGTGTTTCGGTCAGTATAACCGCAATGGGTAACCAGGTAAAAGTGTCGGTAAAAGATAAAGGCATTGGCATCCGCCCGGAAGATCATCAAAAGATATTCGAACGCTTTTACCGCGCCAAATCCACGGGCGTTCCATTCTCGGGTTTTGGGATCGGCCTTTATATTTCTGCTGAGATCATTCGTTTACATAAAGGCGATATCGGTGTCGAAAGCGAGTTTGGAAAAGGCTCCACCTTTTACTTTACATTGCCGGTAGCTGAGTAATCCTTATTTTTAGCGAAATAATTATCGATGCGCAAGAAAGTGCTGATATATGATGATGACACCGATTTGCTGGAAGTATGTTCACTCATTCTGCAATCCCGCAATTTCGAGGTTATTACGAAGGACAAGTGCACGACTATTTTAAACGACCTCGAACAACACCAGCCGGATGTGATCCTCATGGATAACTGGATACCGGATATCGGCGGCGTCAAAGCTACCCGCATGATCAAGGATTCGGGGGAGTTCAAACATATTCCCGTTATATTTTTCAGCGCCAATAATGATGTGAGTGAAATGGCATCTAATGCCGGCGCGGAATACTCCCTTCAAAAACCTTTTGATATCTCTGAATTGGAAAGTATCGTGGTAAAAGCTGCTGATACTTACATGAATGGAAACTAGAGTCGTCTGTTCTCTGTATAACGATGTTTCCGTGATATTCGTGAGTTAAGAAACCACGGCGTACACAGCGAACACTGAGAAGTGTGAGAGCAATCATAACCAACCATAATAATCATAACAATCCGCGTTCCCCCTTTCTCCGAACAAGACGGATCTCAGGCTTATGGTGAATTTCTCCGTGTTCCCCGTGTCCGCTGTGGTTTATTTGTATCCCTCATTTAAATAACCCCGGCGCAAACCAGGCAACAAAAAAAACAGGACCCTGAAGAGTCCAGGATCCTGTGTATATCGTAAAGTCCGCGCTGCCTTTATTCTTTTACAAACCTCAGCACCCCGGTTTGTGAACCTGCGGTGTAGCGTATGAAGTAGACTCCGCTTGAGAAATGGCCGACCGGGATATTACTCCTGCTTTGCAGGTCACTGATCGATTCACGATGCAGGGTCTTCATCTCTGCACTGAAAATCTCGATCTCACCTTTACCGGTCAGTTTACCGAAATCTATCGTTATTGAATGAGTAGCAGGCACTGGGTAAACCACGGGTTTACCAGCAATCGGATCAATTTGAAGTGTGATAATCTTACTGTATTCGAACCTGCCATCCAGGTCGGTTTGTTTCAGGCGGTAATAGTTTGTTCCTATTGGGGGGTTAAGATGTGTAAATTCATAATGCTGCGCCGTCTCCGCATTGCCTTTCGAGGCCACCCATCCGATGCGGGTGAAGTCAGTACCATTGCGACTGCTTTCTATATCAAAGCCACGGTTATTATTTTCTGACGCGGTACTCCAATTGAGAACAACATTCCGGTTGTTGTCGATCTTTCCGGTAAACGTAGTAAGCTCAACCGGGAGGGTTACACCGCCATCTACCAGGAAAAATCTGGAGAAACCCGTAAAGCTTGCCGTGAAGACGGTTGTACCCGAACCAAGCGTGGTCACGGTAGGCGTGATCAACATCGTGTTGCCGGGGTTTGATAAGGCTACTGAGGCTGCCGATGTTTTCGCCAGTCGCAGTGTGGCAGGATTTTTACCCGCCAGCTCGGCGTTGGTAAAATAAAACGAGACGGTATAGGAAGTTGTACCACCGTTTGAAGCGGGGTCTACGTGGAACACCTTGCCGGAGCGCTCGCCACCCATATAACTCTGCCAGGTAGTGCCTGCTTCTTCCAGGCTGGTGGATACACATCCAAGAGATGCATCCACACCGGTAAGCCGCATCATCAGCCGGTCATTGTTCGAATAGAAATAATCGCTACTGGATGAACCAATATGCTGACTGGATTCAGAAGCGAGCGTTGTTTCTATCTCGGTGCCCACAGCATTATTACCAAGTTGAATGATCGGTTTGCGGCCAAGACTGAAGACGCTGACCGAAGTAAATGACTGCGCACAGCTGATGCCATTCTGGTAATACATATTCCCCTGCGAAGCCGTGCCGCCATCTACGTATGCCCTGATCACATCAGCGCTATTGCCAGCATCAGCAACACCATTATCGAAGCAAATTTCAATAGCCACACTGCTTAGACCATCCCAGGCAAAAGGCGTGGAGAATATAAAATTGTTCCAGCCGGCAACAGTGGAATAAGAAGCCGAATTGTACACCGTTGTCATGCCACCCACAACAGATACACTGCCATCGTATAGGTACTCCAGGTCGGTTTGTGCCATACGTATAGTGAGATTGGTAAATGGTCTTGTACTCAATTTTGAATGAACAAATAGTTGCAATGATGTCAGGTCACCAGGCACTACACCGGCGTCCAATAGTTCGCTCGCCTTATAAAGGTATTGGGCACGCTGGCTTGTAACTCTTGCATCAAAGGGTGTTGTGTTAACTGTTGAACCAGCTACACCGATCGCATAGGTGCCCGAAGATGTACCATTGGGAGCAATATCATTATCGGTGAGGCTAATGGTGAAAGTAGGTGTCGTTGATCCTTTGGATGCATCGCCACCACCGTTATTGACTGTAAAATCAATGATGATATTTTCTGCCGGTTCTACATCGTAGTCGTCAAAAATCCTGACGGTAAAGCTTTGCGCAGTGGTGGAACCAGCGGCAAACGTCAACACATTACTCGGACTGGCAAAGTTGCCATTGGTAGTGACCTCGTAGTCGATTCCTTTAACAGCTGTTCCACCAAAACTGAGGGTTGCGGTTGCAGCAGCAGTAGGTGCCGCTCCAATCGCCATTTGATAAGTGTAATCTGTGTATCTCCGGCAACCATCCTGGGTGCCTGCCAGGTTTTCAGATCTCGAAGCGGCTGCCTGGCTGAAATTGATGGTTGTGC
>JAEYVW010000344.1 GCA_023429365.1 Bacteroidota bacterium | reverse complement strand
CAGGCAACAGAAGTGGCGATCAACAAACCCGGGTGGACCGAAGAGCGACGACCTTTTACATTTACCTCGCTACCAAAAGACGAATACCTGGAATTCACGATCAAAACATATCCCGATCACGGTGGAGTAACCAATGAGTTAAAGCAACTAAATCCGGGAGATGAGTTGATCTTACATGATGTTTGGGGAGCTATTTCCTATAAAGGGGAAGGTGTTTTTATAGCGGGTGGTGCCGGCATCACACCTTTTTTATCTATTTTTCGTTACCTGCATGCTACTGGTCAGCTGGCTGGTAACAAATTGATCTTTGCTAATAAAACAAAAGAAGATATTATCCGCAACGATGAATTGCAATCCTACCTGGGTGATAATTTTATAAATATTCTTTCTGAAGAAACAGTTGAAGGCTATGCGCATGGTTATATCACACGCTCCTTCCTGGAAGCGAATATGGCTGCACCAGGCGGAAAATTTTATGTCTGTGGGCCGCCGCCGATGATGGACGCAACGCAAAAGATCCTTACCGAAATGGGTGTTGGAGAAGAAGCCATTGTTGTAGAGCTTTAATGTCAATTATTATTGGTTATAAGACGAATCATTGCAGTGGGGCGGGTTTTACCTAACTCATAAATACAAATAAACCACGGCGGACACGGAGCGCACAGCGAAAGACCGCTATTTATTCCTATATTACCGGTTGAAGCAGGATATGAAACTTATCAACAACTCGCTGTGTCCCCTGTGTGCGCAGTGGTTTCTTAACCCACGCATTCGCTTGAATCAGGTTCAGTATGGATATAAGGCGCCAGGCAATTAATTTCAAACTTCATTCACTAAGAATTATAATCCTCCTTTTTGTAACCTTTCCCGATCGCGTGACTCCAATTGATAGTAATTGTAGCATTTAATCTTAAAATAAAAAATTATGAAAAGGAGTCAGTGCATGATGCCCTTGCTCGCTTTTGCTGTTGTAAGCCTTATGGCCGGTACAGCGGGTAATGCGCAAGGCAATCCCAAATAATCAGATGCTGAAGTGGCGTCTGTTGCGGTAGTAGCCAACCAGATCGATATTTCCTATGCCGGGATCGCCAAAAAAAGATCACAGGATGCCGATGTATTGAAGTTTGCTCAAACGATGATCGATGACCATACAGCGGTAATCTCACAAGCTGCTGCCCTGGCAAAAAAACTGGGAGTAGTGCCTAAGGACAATGATGTCAGTAAACAACTTTTAGCGGATGCGGAAAAGACAAAGAAAGACTTGCAATCAAAAAGCGGCGAAGTATTCAATTCGGCTTATGTAGACAACGAAGTTGCCTACCATAAGGCAGTAATTGCGGTGGTAGAAGGACTGTTGATACCGGAAACTGAGAATGCGGAATTGAAATCACTGCTTCAAAAAGTATTGCCTGCATTGAAGGCGCACCTGGGTCATGCTGAAATGCTTCAGAAAAACCGTAAGAAATGATGGCCAGTAAGATATCTTCCGGCGGACTAATGGTCGTTCTCGCATTGTTCCTTACCGCAGGTTGTACATCAACCGGCGAAAACAAAGATGATCTATCAACCGGTGATTCGGCAGTAGAGCCGGTGAGCTATACGGTTGAGATTGCGATGATGAAATTTACACCTTCCACCCTAAGCGTTCACAAGGGTGATACCATCATTTTTGTAAACAATGACATGGTAACTCATGATGTAACGGAGCAAAAAGAAAAGGCCTGGCGTTCTTCGCCCCTGGCGGCTGGCAATACCTGGTCGATGGTAGCCATGAAAAGCTCTGACTACTATTGTTCGATTCACCCGGTCATGACAGGGAAGATCATTGTAGAGTAATGACAGGATTCTCTTCGGCTTTATCGCCGAAGAGAATCCTGGTCATCATTGAAATCAGGCGTAGGCATGTTTTGAAAAGGTGTTAAGATCTTATTGTAAAACTTTATAGCATAATAGCTGATATATAAGAGAAGCGTGGGACGCCTGTGTAGGTTTTTCATTTTTTTCATGTTTTTATCAGTGACCGAAACTTGTGATGAATGGAAGTTTATGTCCATTACCCAGATCCAGGAAGTGGTTTAGCACCAGTTCATTTTCGGTGAGACGCAGGATCTTGAATGTATTGACGTTAAACTCAATGTGACTGGTGCCGTCTTTAAATTTCCAGGTAAAGGGCAGTTCATCAATGCCTGTCCCGCAATCCAGTTCCGCTTCTTCAAAGAGCCCTGAGCCGTTGACATAAAAACTATAGCGGTTATCGGCGTCACAATCGCGGATCATTTCTTCTTCCGCGTCGATGATATTATTATTGTTGTCATCCACACCCACACTTTTTAGTATCCAGGTTTTTTGCGTTAAAAGCGTGGTGGGAGATTTTTCATCATTGTCTTTATCGCAGGCGGCTAACACAAGTGATACAAATGGTAGGATGAATCTTAAAAACATAGTGATATACGTGATTAATAATTATAGAAGCTTGTTGATAAATACCAAAAGATCGGTAGCAAAGCGCAGGGGCTCTTCCCAGTGTACCGCATGACCTGTGTTTTTATAGATGATTAACCTGGAGCCTTTGATATGGTTCAGCAGTATCTCCTGGTCCTGCCCGGTTACGAATGCATCTTTATCCCCCCAGACTAATAAGGTGGGGATATTCATTTTTTTGAGTTCGTCATTATAATTTATTGCCATCAAATCTTTCATGACTGACTTCCATACATGGGCTGGCACCTTCCGGCTTTCCAAGACAAACATTTGTAGCTGTGATGCAGGTATCGCTTTTGCCAAAGTGCTTTTTTGGAACTCATAAATAAATGTAGAATCAACGGGGTCGGTAAGTTGATTTACAAAATCCGTGAATTCTTTCATATCAGGTTTATCACCAAATGAGGCGAATGAACCGATCAGCACCAGGCCTTTCGTGAGCTGGGGATAATCCAGTCCAAATCGTTGCGCAATTGTAGCGCCCATCGAATGCCCGACAATGATAGCGGGTCCGAGATTGAGTTCTTTAATAAATGCTGCCAGGTCGGCTGCAAAGACTGAGGGGTCATAAGATCCCAAAGGCTTATCGGCGTCCCCATGGCCCCTTTGGGTAATGGCATAGGCATGAATAGATGGTGGTAAAAATGGCAGCAGGCTTTCATAAGAATACCAGGAATCCGTTATGCCATGTAGAAAAATAACCGGCTGGCTTGTCTCACGTCCCTGTTCCACATAGTTAAGTTGAACCCCTGAAGCAAGCCTGATTTTTTTTACCAGAAAATTATGTCCGGCCCGGGCTTCCGGGGAAGCAAACTGCATCTGGGAAAAGCTCATCAGATGAAGTAAATTGAAGAAAAACGGGAGTACGATATGTCTCTTTTGCATAGTAAAAGGTTTAATGATTAAGCATGCAAATTTGAGGTCGTGGAGAAGCTTTGGAAATAACCAATATGGGGTGCTGCATCCCCTAAAATGGTTATGATGCACGAACGGTTATTTGGCTGGGTTGCGAAGCGGTCGGCGACAGAAACCGATATTCACTAAATTTGTAGTATTCTTCACTTAAATCTATAATCGTGATTAAATTTTTGCCCGGTACTATTATTGGCCTTACCGTTTTATTGACGGCCTGTAACAGTCAACAAACTCCCCCGGATAATCGTTCGACGGACGATGGCTCCACCCTGGCCCCGGTAGAAACCAAGCAGCCAAATACGAACTATAAACCTGCATTTGCGGGTCAGACACGCATCGCCGGCGTGAAAACACAAACACCGATCGATGTAAAAGTGCTGAACAGTGGACTCACCAAGCCCTGGGGAATTACCAGCCTTCCCGATGGCCGGTTCCTGATCACAGAAAAGGGTGGTTCCATGCGGATTGCAAGCGCTACCGGTGAACTCTCGGAAGCCATCACTGGATTACCGGCTGTAAATTCAAAAGGACAGGG
>JAEYVW010000336.1 GCA_023429365.1 Bacteroidota bacterium | reverse complement strand
TAATAGGCACTACGTTTACACCAGCAGCACAGGCAAAGCCATTATAGTTCGCATAAAATGGCTCGGGGATGATCACTTCATCGCCCGGGTTGAGGCAGGTGAAAAAACCAAACATAATCGCTTCACTGCCGCCGGTTGTGATCATGATCTGGTCATAGGCCACATCGATGCCCACTTTCTTATAATACTGCACCAGTTTGCGGCGGTAAGTTTCGTTACCCGCACTATGGCTGTATTCCAGCACTTTGATATCGGTATGCTTTACCGCGTCCATAATAGCTGGTGGCGTCTCGATATCCGGCTGGCCTATATTAAGATGATACACTTTTATTCCCTTTATTTTGGCTGCTTCAGCGAAGGGAACCAGTTTGCGGATGGGGGAGGGTGGCATCTGCTCGCCACGTTGTGATATACTTAGCATGCCTCAAAGGTAAGTGGGAAATGGGAATTGGGGATTAGGGGTTGGGAATTGGGTTTGGAATTCGTTACTGTCCGGAATAAAATTTTGCTTTGTCGTCAAAACGTTTGACCCGCGCGGCTTCAATGACTTTTACTTTTACAGGGGCTGTGCTTTGTTTTTCCTAGAACTGATCTCGTTGCTGGTCGTAGTTCAAATATTTCGATGTGTCAGGAAACCACAGCGCACACGGAGGACACAGCGGACTATTAGCATCAGGTTCTATTCTCCATAGCGGATTTTTTACACGTAGACGCCTTTCGCTGTGCTCGCCGCGCCCGCCGTGGTTTATAGTACACGAGAGTTCTCCCGACATCTATGGGTTCGAAATGTGAAATTTTATATAACGAATTCGTATCGCTGCATGGCGAAATCATAAAAAAATGTTGTAACACAATTTCAGTGATACCTGAAATGTTATTAGCATGTATCTTTTCGCCATAATCAAGTTCATTCAAAAAAATAAACCACTTATTTGACTGCTTTCTACTTTTTTACAACACAACAATAATTTCCCTGATGGAAAAATATTTGTTCACTGATGGAACGAATGTGGTAAGGGAGGTGCAGTCAAAAGAGGAGTTACAATCGTTAGTCCAGTCGGTGGGTGATCCCGGCCGGGTTCGCATATGGCTATTTAATACCAGCGAATGGATCAGCTATGCTGAATTCAATAAGCGATCCCATCCAGCGGGCATTGCCCCGGTAAAAATTACTACAACCAGGGAAGAGCAAAAGCAAACTGCTAAAGTGAAGCAGCCTGCAAAGCCAGCTCAGTTCAAGGGCCTGGAACGCGCATTTATTCTCTTAGTTATTTGTGGAGTTGTATTCCTGGTGTACAATTTTAGCAGGGTGAAATGGCATACCGCTTCGTCCTTGATGATCACCGCACCACGACCATCCAACACACCCCTGATGGATATTGATTCCCTGATCAAAACGATTGAAAATACGAGAGGGCAGAAGCTCGATAAAGTAACACAGACCAACCTGCGCATTCGCAATTCCTGGCCTGACAGGATCGAGCTCAAACTTAGAACAGATCGTGACACCAGCCAGGCTGGTATCAAGTTTTATAATATCGAACTATCCATCGATAACTCTACCGGTTATAATATCGATGAGGCCGTTGTGGAAGTCAGGGACTGGCGCTACGGCAGCATTAACGTCACAGATACATTTCAATTTAGCAATATTGGGTATTCAGCGGTAGCACGACGCATACTGCCTAATGAATACAAATCAGACAGCATTTCAATATCATTCCTGTCCCTGAGATCGAAAGCATTTAATTTTTGCTACTCATGGGATAAGGAAAGTAATTACGGGAATTTGAATGACAGGTGGTTTTGCAGAGACTAGGTTGAGTTTAAGGTTGAGGTTGAGATTGAGATTTAGGTTGAGATTTAGGTTGAGATTGAGAGGGCGCAGAATTATCGGTCAACTACATATAAATACAGTATCTATGACACTTTACTATCTGCCTTTGCTGATCCGGAGTGATCGCTATTTTGTTGCCAAACTGGACAGCGATGCGGCAGCGGGCAACCGCGAGGAGTTGGAGTTTAATTTTGTTGCCAATGCTGATGACAGGGTAGTGACGCCACTTATCAGCCTGGAGGACCCGCGTAAACTTGTGCTCAACCAGATGTCCCCCTCTGGCGACCAGGATATTCCGTTGAGTGAATGCCAGGTTTCATTTCAAAAAAAGCATTACGGTTTTGAATTGCTGATAACAAAGGCCGGTAGTTTTTCTGTTCAGCCATTTTATGATGAGGAATCGGGATTGCGGCTTGATTTTTCCGCGGCACAGAAGCGGGTGGTTGTTTCGTATTATAAACATCGGGTTGAACACACATCGCTGGATATTTATGTAACGCTGCAATCGGGAAGTGAGACTTATTCCGCCAGGTTCCAGTTTGGTGTCATGCCATCCCGCGAATGCCAGCGTGTAGTTGTCGATTTTGGTAGCGAAGCAAGCCAGGTGGGATATAAAAACTGTGGTCCGCAATCTTCGATCGTTCAATATGATATTCTTGAGAATGTGATTAGCCAGTTGAACCGGCTGGACAGGAACAGGCACTGGCGACGCGAGGATTTTTTGAATCATGAACCGGGACAGCCCTTGTTATACCGTTCGTATTATGCAGTAAAGAAAAGGTTTTCAATAGACCGGCGGGAAAATTTTCCATTCAATTTTACCAGCGACCTGATGAATGATGAGGTTCGATTATTCATCACCAGGCAGGAAGTGTCGGCTACACAATATGCTTTCAGGGATGATTATGAGATCATACCCAACCTGAAACTTGGCATTGAACGAAGCATACAACTTCTGCTCGACACCTATACCGAAGACTACAGTGTTCGTTCTCACAAGAAGGAACTGATCAGCGCGATCCTCTTGCGTATTCTCCGGCTGATGATCAGCACTAAACCGGATTTTCAAACCGGGGGAATGATTGTTACCCTGCTTGTACCGAATATCTATACCCAGCATGATGTGTTTGAGATGCTGGCTGAATTGCGGAAGCATACTCCTGAGCTGCTGGCCTCCCTGCATATTAATCCTAACCAATTATATATCGAGTATGAAACCATTTCAGAAAGTGATGCGGCCTTTATGGGCTACCAGCAAACTAACTCATCAGATGTGCCGCTGGCAAATGGTGAGATCGCCCTGGTGATCGACTGTGGCAAAGGCACCACGGATATTTCTATGGTAATGGCCGACGATAATGAGAATTATTCAAGCTTTTTCCGTACCGGTTTTGCGGGAGCGGGGAATGTTTTGTCGTATGGCTTCGTTGAAGATTTTTTGACACAGGTATTGCGCGCAATACCCGGCAGCAATGATATTTCGATCAAGGAATTTATCAGTCGCTATATTCTTGACCAGGACCTGACCATGGACGTGCTGAATTTTATTCAGCTGATAGAAAATCAGAAAAAGCGATTCAAAGACCTACAGCCGGTCGGCATTACGGCCTTCGCCGAATTGACCGAGCAGTCATTAAGCACCGAAAGAAAGATTGCCAATTTGTATCGTGACCGGGCCACTTTGCTGCAATATGCCGAAGCCATTTTGAAAGACCGCAATATCAGGTGGGACGATGAAGTGACGGGACTGATACATAAGGCGACTGATTGTATCGTTCATTGTATCCTGTCGAGTATCCGAGAAGTGATGACAAAAGACGTTCGCCGGCGCATTAAAGTAGTTATGCTAAGCGGCCGCGCTTTCTATTTTGACAGTCTTCGCGAAAAGCTGGCGGAAGGGTTGAAGCAAATGCTCGGTGATAATATCAGAATCAATACCGTGACCCCAGGCCGTTCGCTCAATAATAAGAATGTCGCGATCTATGGTGCATTCACGGGCGCTTACAAGATCACCGATTTTACAGGTATTCCCATCGATCGCGAAGAAGGGCTTTCAAAAAATAATGATGTGCTGAACAACAATATGTATCTCTACCGTGGTATCAAGATTGAACCTGGTAATGATATTTTGTATAACACATCGGTAGTAAGGCGTAATAACCAGCAATTGAAAGCCTTTAAAAACAAAACTGTCGATATCTATTTTACACGCGACAATATCTATCTCCGGTTTATGGAGGATCAGAAAGTGAGAGATGTTCGTTCCCTGTACAGCGTGCTTGTTTCATTCGCCGAAATAAACGCGCCTGTCCGCGATATGAAGGCAATTTCCATGTTCCCGGGTTATGGTGGAGAGTTAGCCTCTGTAAATATGATATACGAGGATATCAAAAAAGATATGGCATTGCAAAATACCAGGCAGGAGAAAAAGAAAACAGGTATCCTGCAGTTTTTTCAATTCTGACCAAACCAACGATAAACCAGCCAACTAAAATTAATACTGATGAAATTAAAGTTAGTCTTACTATTATTTTGTTTCACGGTCGGCACACTCCGGGCTCAGGAGCCGGAGAAGAAAAGTATCCGCGTTGTAGATACTTTGTCGGCGGATGAAACTGTGAACAGGAATACAGTCATCCTGCGGTCGGAACTTGATTCCCTGATCAGGTTGCACAACGATGCTCTTCCTGCACAGGTGCAAACAGAACAGGTGGTGGAACCTGGTATTAACATCCTGCCCTATGCGATCGCGGGACTTGTTGCGTTGCTGGGTATTGTGGGGCTGCTTTACCTGTTATACCGGAACCAGCGTAAGTTTCACCGGGTGGTGCGTATGCTGCATAAGCAGGTGCAACATCTTGAACTGGCTGCTTATTCATCAGGAACCATTGCTGATGCGGGTGTGAATGGAAAGGGGAAGGGAAAGAGTTCAATTCCCGCTTTGGAGAAGAAGATAGAATCGTTACAGCAGCAATTGGACAAGGCAAAAACGGAGAACGAGGAATTGCAGGGACAGTTGACGGAATCGAGTAATGCAAGGCTGGATTTTGAATCAGTGAAGCAACAGATGATGGAAGTGTACAAGATCCGCAACTACCCGGGTTTTAATAAGGAAAAAACCGAGACAGAGATCGTGAAAAGTATGCTGGATACCGAGCGGTCGGTTGCCCTGTA
>JAEYVW010000300.1 GCA_023429365.1 Bacteroidota bacterium | reverse complement strand
CATCTATCAGGAAGTTATCCCCTTCCGAAAATCAAAACAACATTTAGGCCTGGCGGAACAAATATTCGAAATCACTACTATCAAAACGCACATGGCAATCCCCAAATAGGCGTGCTGTACTTGTGTGCTTACAATCTTATTTAATAAAGACAGGGCTTTGATTAAAACATAACCATTACCATTAAACCTCCACTAATGATCCCCACCATTATCTACCTGGTGCTGCGCCGATTCCGGCGCAGCAATCCAGAAAAAGCTGCCCGGATTATAAAGCTGATCCGAAAAGCCGGATTCATCATCTTTCTGTGTCTTGTGCTCCTGGGTATTAGCATTGCAGCCCGGTCGCAGCAGTCAAGACTCGACTACCTGGTCACAAGAAAAGGCAGGGAGATCGGCTCGCTGATCTTTACACAAGAGCAAACTGCCGGAAAAACACTGCTCAAAATAGAGTCAACTATCAAAGCCCAGGTTGTTTTCCTGTTTACCATAAAAGCGCTGGAAGAAGCCACCTATGAAAATGGAATTATGACATCTTCTTTTTTATACCGTAAAATGAATGGAACAGAAAAGCTGAACAAGAAAACCCGGTTAACGGGACGAAACTATGTCATCACTAAAGGTAATCGTTCCGAGACTTTCGATAACTATCCCATACGCTATAATATGTCCTGCTTATTCAGCCAGGAACCGGTGACTTTCACTAAAGTCTATTCAGATAATTTCCAAAGATTCCTGACCATTCAGCAACTGGGAGCGCACCATTATCGCATAGATTTCCCCGACGGCAATCACAATGAATACCACTATGTCAATGGTGTCTGTGCCAGGATGGAGGTTAAACACGGTCTCTACAACGTAACCATGCAATTAAGATAAACACTGATGGAAACCTATTTTCAAATAGCTGCATTGTCGACCTGCTATGGTCTGCTCTTTCTGCTCTCGAGATGGGTATCACGAAAGGGAAGTGAAAGCCTTCTTTCGGTGCACCAGCAAAAGGGGAACTGGCAACACCTGCATTTCCGACATGCCGGCGGTATCATTATTATGGTCGTTTTACCTGCCTTGTCTTCAAGGGAACTTCCCACCGATCTCCTTGCTTTACCCAGCAGGATCAGTTGGACACAGGTTATTGTGTTTAATACTTCAGTGGCGTTGCTGGTAAACCTTGGAATAAAAAACCGGCCACGATCAGTTTACACCATTAATGATGATGGCAGTTACATACAAAATACAAACCTGCATATCGCACTAAGGTCAATTTTCCTGATCAGCTATGAGTGGTTCTTCCGTGGTATTCTACTTTTTGGCTGCATGAGTATCACGCGCCCGACAACGGCCATTTTGATCAACCTGGTTTTATACGCGCTTATTCACGGGGTAAATGGGAAAAAAGAAGTCCTTGGATCAATTCCTCTTGGTTTGCTATTGTGTGTGCTTACGATCTGGTGTCATTCTGTATGGCCTGCCGTCGTTCTTCACCTTATCCTGTCATTCTCCTATGAATCCGCTTTACTATCTACTTATTTAAAAAAATCAAAACTCATTTTATGAAAGTTTTTATAACAGGCGCTACAGGATATGTGGGTCATAATCTAGCCCTGGCCGTTGCCCGACAGGGTCATACCGTACATATCCTTGCCAGAGACCCGAACTCCGCTTCTATCCCTGTCCATCCCGCTATTCATGTATTTCGTGGAGATATTACCAACAAGACATCACTGATCCCCGCCATCCAGGGATGCCAGCAAGTGTATCATACCGCTGCCCTGGTAAAACATGTGGCCAATAAACGCTCCGTTTTTTATGATATCAATGTGGAAGGCACCCGCAACGTGCTGAATGCGGCTGTTGAAAGCGGCGTGGAAAAATTCGTATTCACGAGTACCTGTGGCGTGCTCGGCCCCTCGGTTAAAGAGCCCAGGACTGAAAGCGATCCCCGCATCACAGGCTTTGCTTCCGACTATGATCTCTCAAAATTCCTCGCTGAAAAATTGGTCATCGAGTATGCTACAAATGGATTGCACACGGTGATCACCAGCCCAGCGAAAGTATTTGGACCCGGCATCGACAGTCATCCCATTAGCGTCAATACTGTCATCAAACGGTTTATATCTGGCAAACCAACTTTTTGTCCGCATCCAACAGGCTATGTTTCCAATTATGTGTTCATTGATGACCTGGTATGGGGACATATGCTTGCCATGGAGAATGGAAGAAACGGTGAAAAATATATTCTTGGAGGTGAAAACCTCAGCTATGAGGAGTTCTTCCGTATCGTCCGTGATGTTTCAGGCAATGGAGCCCTTTTGATCCCGGCTCCAAAATTCATAGCCAGGCTTTATGGTCACTGGCATGTCCTGCAATCAAAACTGACGGGGAAAGAACCAGTTTTCAATGCCGATGGTGTCAAACACATTTACTGCAACAAATCTTTTAGCTCAGAAAAAGCCATCAATGAGCTTGGCTATAGTATTACACCATTCATAAAAGCCGTCCAAACCACCATTCACTTTTTAAAACCCGGACTATGCGTACTACCTGCTATACAATAATCACAGGAGCCAGTGAAGGATTTGGAAAAGCGCTTGCCATCGAATGTGCAAAAAGAGAAATGAACCTGGTGCTTGTAGCGCTGCCAGGGCCTGAACTTCATTCCCTTGCTCAATTCATTCGCCGCAACTACCCGGTTGATGTTGTTTTGATCGAAAAAGACCTTTGTCATGAACAGGGCTGTTTGGAAGTGTACAATGAAATAGCTGCCAGGCAACTGCGTGTAAACATCCTTATCAACAATGCCGGCCTCGGAAGTACGGTGCTTTTCGAGGAAGGGAGTATCAGGCTATATGAACAACAAATCAAACTCAATGTGCTGGCGACTACCCTGATGACAAAATTGTTCCTCGGCATGCTGAAACAAAACAGCCATTCTTATATTATGAATGTGAGCAGTATGGCAGCATTCTTCAACCTGCCCAAAAAACATGTCTATGGCGCAACCAAGTCGTTTGTATACTCTTTTTCAAAAAGTTTGCGCAGGGAACTCATAAACGACCATGTGCATGTGACAGTACTTTGCCCAGGGGGTATGAACACAAACCTTCCCCTGACCCTGATGAATAAAAATGGCAGCTGGATCTCCCGAATGTCAGTGATGAATCCCGAAGATGTGGGACCCATCGCCATTGACGGTATGTTGAAAGGAAAAGAAGTGATCATCCCGGGCAAAGTCAACCGCTTTTTCATCGTCCTGGACAAGCTTTTACC
>JAEYVW010000299.1 GCA_023429365.1 Bacteroidota bacterium | reverse complement strand
ACCAGGGGTAGCAAATTGCTGCTCACACAAACTTTTCCTTATACCACGCCGGCTGATTTTATTTATTATTTACTGGATGCATGCCGCCAGTTTTCATTTTCCCAGGAGACGGTTCGTGTTTACCTGTCGGGACTGATCGACAAAGAATCCAGCCTCTACAAAGAACTCTACCAGTATTTTCTTCATATCCGTTTTCGTGAACCTGAATGGAAGGTTTCGGGTTTAGAAGAACAGCAATACCCGGCCCATTTTTTTACATCTCTTAATGACCTCGCGAAATGCGCATCATAGGTGGCGAACATGGCGGCAGAAAATTCAATCCGCCTTCGAAAATGCCGTATACCCGGCCTACCACCGACATAGCCAAAGAGGGCTTGTTCAATATGATCCAGCACAAACTGGATATCGAAGAGTTAAAAACCCTTGACCTGTTTGGCGGCACCGGCAGTATCAGTTATGAACTCGCCTCGCGTGGCGCAAAGGATCTTACCATCGTCGAGAAAGATGCGGCCATGCACGCGTTTATAAAAAAGACCAGCCAGGAACTTCGAATAGAGAATATGAAAGTGGTAAGGATGGATGTGTTTAAATTTATTGATCAATGCCTGGAAAAATTCGATTTTATCTTTGCCGGTCCACCTTATGCGCTGGCCACGATTGATCGGTTACCTGAGTTGGTATTTGAAAAGCAGTTGCTCAAGCCAGGTGGCTGGTTTGTGCTCGAGCATACGCCGCGCAACAATTACAAGAATTTTCCTTTTTATAAATCGGAGCGAAACTACGGGACCACTATTTTTTCCATTTTTATAAATCCCCATGAAGAAAACGGAACTAAGGAAGAACTACCGTGAAAAGCGGATGGCACTTTCGGAGAAAGAAAGGATAAAACTGGATGATCTTTTACTCATCCGGTTCCAGTCTGCCGATATCCCGTTTATCGATGCGCTAATGACTTACTGGCCAATTGAGGAAAACAACGAGCCTAATACGCATTTATTTACAGAGTTTTTAAAGTTCAGAAACCCGGAATTAAAGACCTGCTATCCGGTATCCGATTTTGCTACTGGTATTATGCGGGCGGCAGCAACGGATATAGACACGCCATTTACTAAAACTGAATTAAATATTTACGAGCCGCAGAGTACAGATTTTGTGCCGGCCAACGAAATCGACCTGGTATTTGTGCCGCTACTGGCATTTGATAAAAAAGGGTATCGTGTGGGGTACGGCAAAGGCTTCTATGATAAATGGCTGGAAGGCTGTCGCGAGGATTGTATCAAGGTAGGATTCAGTTATTTTGAACCGGTGGATCGCATCGACGGACTCCACGAATTTGACCTACCTTTAGACCTTTGTATCACACCGCAAAACGTGTATGTCTTCTAATTTCTTTCTCAAGTCTTTCCGGATTCTTTTACTACCATTTGCGTTGCTGTACTGGCTGGTGGTGGCGATCCGCAACTGGCTTTACAATAAGAACATACTCCAAAGCACTTCTTTTGGTCTGCCGTTGATCTGCGTTGGAAATCTTTCGGTAGGTGGCACAGGCAAGTCACCGATGGTGGAATACCTGGTGGAGTTATTGAAAAATCATTTCAAAGTTGCCACGTTAAGCAGGGGCTATAAAAGACGTACCCGGGGATATGCACTCGCCGACGAAAATTCCACAGCCCTTGAGATAGGTGATGAACCGATGCAATTTCACAGTAAGTTTCCGGAGATAGCCGTGGCCGTGGGCGAGGAACGGTTGATCGCGATACCACAACTCCTGCATGACCGGCCCGAAACTGAAGTGATCATTCTCGATGATGCATTTCAGCACCGCGCTGTTAAAGCGGGACTTAATATTCTGCTGACGGATTATAGCAATCTTTTTACCCGCGATTTTTATTTACCTACAGGTGATCTGCGCGACCTGAAATCGGAATACAGGCGGGCGGAAGTGATCGTGGTGACCAAGTGTCCCCCGGATCTTTCTATCATGGAGAAAGAAAAAATCATTAGTGAAATTGATCCTGTCGATAAGCAGTCGATCTTTTTTACATCCGTGGAGTATGGCCAGCCCTATCATATTTTGAGTGGAAATAAGCTGCCTGTAACCGACGACAAGGAAATACTGCTCGTAACCGGTATTGCCAATCCCAGATCATTGATGTCGATGCTGGAAGACTCCAGCAAGACTTACTATATGCTCCAATATCCTGATCATCGCATTTTCACCATAGACGATCTCAAGGAAATAAAAAAGAGGTTTGCGGCCATCGAATCGGTTGATAAAATTATTCTTACAACTGAGAAAGATGCAGTACGTTTAGTAAAATTCAATTCAGAAATCGCTGACTGGCCTTTGTATGTCATTCCTGTCCGGCATCATTTTTTGTATGAAGAGGGTGGAAGATTCGACCAGTTGGTCACCGGTTTTATCCGCCAATTTGGTCCGGCACAGAAAAACTAGACTATGGGTAAAAAAAACACTTCGAAGAAAAAGCAGAAATATAGTGCAGCAGACAACGGTAAAACTGTAAAAGGGAAGCTGGATATTACCCGTTCGGGAATGGGCTTTGTGATCGTGCCTGAACAGGAAACGGATGTATTGATCCGCCCCTCGGATTTTAATACCGCCATGCACGGCGACCTGGTTCGGGTAAAGATCAAAAACGGCTTCGGACGTCGTATGCAGGGCGAGATCGTCGAAGTACTCGAAAGAAAGCAAACTGAGTTTATTGGCAGGCTTCAATTGAATAAGGATTTTGCTTTCTTTATCATGGATTCCAACAAGCCCATGCCGGATATTTATATTCCCCTGCAAAGTATTAATGGCGCTAAGGATAATGACCGCGTAGTAGCCAGGCTGGTTCGTTGGGAAAAAGGCGATAAGCGCCCCGTGGGTGAGGTCGTGAGTGTGCTGGATGCTGAGAATTCCAATGATGCGGCCATGAAAGAAATTCTGCTGGAAAATGGCTTCCCACTTGAATTTCCAGACGATGCTATTGAAGTTGCCGCGCGCATACCGGAAACGATAACGGATCACGATATAAAGAACAGGAGAGATGTTAGGGATGTTCTCACATTTACGATTGATCCCGTAGACGCAAAAGATTTTGACGATGCCATTTCTATTAGAAAAATTAAAGAAGGTCTTTATGAAATCGGTGTGCATATTGCCGATGTCAGTCATTATGTGGAACC
>JAEYVW010000243.1 GCA_023429365.1 Bacteroidota bacterium | reverse complement strand
AGGTAGACCAGGGTATTAAAACTTAAACGGTAACCTTCTTTTTTCCCTCCGCGTTCTACGATCACAAAATTGCAGGCCGAAGCATCTTTATAAAATCCCGCCTGCATCAACACCTTTTCACCTTTTTTAAAATGAATCGATCCCTGCACGGGGCAATCCGTGATCTGCGGCTTGGCTGCAAATAGTTCCTTAAAGCCATCCACAACATGTTTAGCTGTGTCAACATAAGTAAAGCCTGTCTGGTGATCTATAACTTCGATCCTGTCGGCGTCTTCTATCTTTTCGGATATACCGGTTTGCGAACAGGAAAAAAAGATCACCATGATGATCACCCAAATTCGTTTCATATCCGCACACAAATATTTTTTGCTTCAGTAAAAAATCGCAACGCTTCCCATCCCCCTTCACGACCGACCCCACTATTCTTCATGCCACCAAATGGGGTACGCAGGTCCCGCAGCAGCCAGCAATTTATCCAAATGATCCCGCTATTGAGCCTGGCAGCTACACGATTGGCCTTTGAGATATCCTTTGTCCAGATCGTTGCCGAAAGGCCGTATTGGGTAGCATTGGCAAGCCGCAATGCCTCCTCTTCGGTTTTAAAGGGCAGTAAAGTAACTACAGGCCCGAAGATCTCCTGCTGATTGGTTTCGCAATCGGCATTTAAACCTTCAATCACGGTGGGTTCGATAAAATAACCCTTTTCGCAACGACCCTTTAGTTTAATGAGGTGCCCGCCGCAAAGAATTTTCCCACCTTCCTGCCGCGCTGTATCGATACAACGAACAATTTTTGTCAAATGTGCTTCACTGACAATTGCACCCTGACGTGTATTTTCATCCATCGGATCACCAACCTTTAATTGACTGACCCGTGCTACAAAATCGGTTTTAAATTTCTCGTAAATCGTATGTTCAATTAATATCCTGCTGCCACACAAACAAATCTGTCCCTGGTTGCTAAAAGAAGAATCGATGGTGCTCTTCATCATCTTTTCCCAGTCACAATCAGCAAAGATGATATTCGGATTTTTTCCACCCAACTCCAGCGAAAGTTTTTTAAACTTAGGCGCCGCGAGTGAAGCGATCCTCTCTCCCGCTCTTGTGCTACCCGTAAATGAAATAGCTTTTACACCAGGATGTTTTACGATAGCCTCTCCCGCGATGGGCCCGGTGCCGTGTACAATATTCAAAACTCCATCAGGTAGTCCAGCTTCGCTGCAAATGCGTGCCAGCAGGTGAGCCGTTATGGGCGTAACTTCAGATGGTTTCGCAATCACACAATTACCGGCAGCCAGGGCTGGCGCAATTTTCCATGTAAACAAATACAAGGGAAGATTCCAGGGCGATATGCAGGCCACGATGCCAATGGGTTGCCGGAGTGTATAGTTGATCGCCTTATCTTCCATTTGATGGCTTTCGGAAGCGAAATGCATAATACCTGTAGCAAAAAACCGGAAGTTTGCTGAAGCCCTGGGAATGTCCACAGATTTACTCAGCCACAATGGTTTTCCATTGTCTGTTGTCTCTGCTAAAGCCAGCGCTTCCAGGTTTTCATCGATCAATTCAGCAATGCGGTTCAACACCAGGAATCGTTTCTCGACCGGCGTTACAGACCATGTTGGAAATGCTTTTTCCGCGGCCGCTACGGCTTCTGTAACATCCTTTTCATTACTATCGGGAATGCGGCCGATCAGTTCACCGGTTGCCGGGTTTACATTATCAATATAATTCTGGGAAACCGGAGCATAAAATTTTCCGTCGATATAGTTTTCGAGATATTCAGGTATACTCAGATCCATGCTCATAGTAGTTAAAATCACTTCGGTCATTAAATACTACCCGTACGGCCACCATCAACGGGTATACTCACACCATTTATATACGATGCGGCAGGTGAAGCCAGGAAAGCGGCTACAGCTGCTACTTCCGACGCGTCAGCAAATCTTTTCATTGGCACCTCGTCCATCATTCCTTTCTTAATAGTCTCAATAGATTTGCCAGCTTTTGATGCCATACCTTCTATCAATGTCTGCAACCGTTGGGTTTCGGTAAAACCCGGCAACACGTTGTTTACTGTAATATTGTGGACACCCAGTTCATTAGCCATCGTCTTGGCCCATGAGGCGACGGCGCCCCTAATGGTATTTGAAACACCCAGGTTCTTCAAAGGAATTTTTACTGATGTGGAAATAACATTGATGATGCGGCCATACTCTTCCTTTCGCATACCGGGAATGACTGCCTTGCTAAGGATATGATTGCAAATAAGATGTTGGTTGAAGGTGTCTAAAAAAGCTGCCTCGGTTGCCTCCGTGATCGGACCACCGGGAGGGCCTCCTGTGTTATTCACGAGAATATGAACATCATGCCCGGCTGTGAAATTCTCAATGATTTCTTTTAACTGATCTGGCTTTGAAAAATCGGCTAACAGGTAACCATGTATCTGACGAAGTGCGATGTCCAGGGTTTGAACTACTGCTTTCAGGGCTTCTTCGTTTCTTGCGATTAACGTACAATTGGCACCCAGTAAAGCCAGCTCTTCTGCAATAGCACGTCCTATACCTTGCGTACTGCCACAAATGATCGCGTTTTTTCCTTCAAGGGATAGATTCATAAAGTCAAACCTAAGGAAATTGTTGTAATTTTCTCAGATCAAAAAAATCAAATATGGCTGTGCTTGCCCCTTTTAATTTAAAGAAATGGATCGATGAACACCGCGACCTGCTTAAGCCGCCGGTGGGCAACCAATGTATTTATAAGGATGCGGAAAACTTTATTGTGATGGTTGTGGGTGGCCCTAATGCGCGAAAGGATTATCACTATAACGAAAGCGAAGAGCTTTATTACCAGGTGGAAGGCAATATCGTTTTGAAAATCATCGACGATGGCGTGCCAAAATCAATCCCGATCAATGAGGGTGATATGTTTCTTTTACCGCCCAAAACCCCGCATTCCCCTCAACGTGGCCCCAATACTGTTGGTCTCGTCATTGAAAAAATTAGAGAGGATGAAGAAGATGAAAAGGATGCTTTTATGTGGTTTTGTGAAAACTGTGGAAACAAGTTACATGAAGACAGTTTATTCGTAAAAGATATTGTCAGCCAGTTGCCGCCCGTCATGAACAAATTCTGGAACAGCCAGGAGCTCCGCACCTGTAAAAAATGCGGCACAGTGATGGAGAAACCTTGATTTCCGGTTGACTGCTTTTTCTATTAGAGAGATCGTTGGTGCCAGACCGGGGAACGCGGATTATCATGATGGTTATGATTTATTAGGATTTAAATCTGCTACGTCAACATCATAACTGATCATAAAAATCATAAAAATCCGCGTTCCCCCTTTCCTGAGCATAGGGATATTAGGTGTAAGGCCGGAGAACACGGATTGTCATGATGGTTATGATTTATTAGGATTTAAATCTGATACGACAACATCATAACTGATCATAATAATCATAATAATCCGCGTTCCCCATTTCATGAGCATAGGGATATTAGGTGTAAGGCCGGAGAACACGGATTGT
>JAEYVW010000194.1 GCA_023429365.1 Bacteroidota bacterium | reverse complement strand
CAAAGGTAAGGGTAAAAGCTGAGATTTTGTGCCTGTTTTTTAATTATTTTCGCTCCTAAGGCAAATTTAAGGGCTTGATTTTGAACACTTTTAAAAATTGATTGGTGCAAAGGTTCCTTTCCCGGTTGTTTGACCGGCTAATGAAAAGCTGGAGTTGGGTATTGCTGATCGTACTAACTATCCTGATCAAATGGGTATCGTGGTATCCTGAATGGGTGGAATCGAACTACACTTATGGCGTTTACCCCATGATCACGACCGTGCAACGCTATCTTTTCGGCTGGATACCCTTTAGCATCGGTGATCTTTTCTATGCTTTCCTCGTCCTGGTGATTTTGTTCCGGTCATGGCGTTTTTTCAAATTGCTTTTCCGAAAACAACTGACACGGGCTTATTTCGTGGACGCCATGCAGCAGGCGATTTTCTTTTTCCTGTTCGTATATGTTTTTTTTAACCTGCTCTGGGGGTTGAATTACAATCGCAAAGGTATCGCCCACCAGTTGCAACTAGAGGTAAAGCCCTATACCCTGCAGGATCTCGACACGCTGACCCGAACACTTCATACTAAATTGAATGAACTGGCTACCGGTGTTACCGTTGAACAGCGTGATTCCATAAGGAAAAAACGTGATTTATTCCAGGAGGGCAGGCTGGCTTACGAACATGCTTCGAAAAAATATCCCTACCTCCGTTATAAACCCACTTCACTGAAACCGTCGATTTTTAGTTATGCAGGTAACTATCTCGGATTCCAGGGCTATTATAATCCCTTCTCCGGAGAGGCGCAGGTCAACACGACAATTCCCAGGTTCCTGGAACCGTTTGTCACTGCCCATGAAATTGCACACCAGCTGGGCTATGGCAAAGAAAACGAGGCCAACTTCGTAGCATTCCTCGCGTGTAAAGATTTTGAATCACCTGCCTTCCGTTATTCGCTGTATTTTGATCTGTACAATTATGCTTCCAATGAAATGTTCAAACGCGATTCTGTTCTCGCCAGGGAGTATTTTACACAATTGCATCCCCGCGTGAAACAAGACTTTGACGAACTCAGAAAATTTTATCGCACATATAAAAACCCCATTGAGCCCATCATCACCTGGTCATACGGTCATTTTCTCAAAGCCAATAACCAGCCAGCCGGTAAACTTACTTACAATGAAGTGGTGGCGTGGCTTATAGCCTACTATAAAAAATTTGGGAGAGAACAAATTTGAAAATGTGAAAATGTGGAAATGTGAGAATGTGAGAATGTGGAAATGGTGGAAATTTGAAAATTTGAAGATGTGCTAATTTGAAAATTGTTGGGTTCCCTTATTCTCACATTTCCGCCTTTCACACATTCTCATTTTCAAATTTTCAAATTAGAACTTGTTCTTCCACATCATACTCTCGATGGGTTTATCCGGCTGGCCGCTGTATTTAGCGTTTTTCTTTTGGTTGTACTTCACTTCAATTTCACCGTCAACGGGGAAATAGATCAGCTGGCCTACGGGCATGCCTTTGTATACTTTAACGGGCTGTTTGACTGAAATTTCAAGTGTCCAGTGACCGCAGAAGCCAACATCGCCTTTACCAGCCGTAGCGTGGATATCGATACCAAGTCTGCCGGTAGATGACTTTCCTTCCAGGAAGGGAACATGGGCATGGGTTTCTGTGTACTCGAGGGTAACACCCAGGTAGAAGATATGCGGGTAGAGGACAAAACCCTCTTCCGGAATTTCGAAATATTCTATTTCGTTGTGTTTTTTAGCATCCAGGATATGTTCGCGGTAAGTTGCCAGCCATTTACCCAGGTGTACATCATAGGAATTGCTGCCCAGACATTCGCGGCTGTAGGGTTGAAGTACGATCGTCTTTTTCTCAATTTCTTCCAGAATCCTTGTATCCGATAAGATCATGTCGCTCCTGTTTTTTAAATTTCCCCGGTGCATTTACACCTGGGATATTTCTTCTTTTTTTGAATGCAGCCAAATATCGTACTTCGTATCTCGTACTTGTGTTTATATGCCGGTTTTTTTTCAACATCAAATCAACGATAACACCCGCCTGGGCGTGTGGAAGATTGAAGAAACAGAAGAATTCTTCCGCCATAATGTGCCGCAGCATCGTGATGTAACACACCCGCATAAAAGGTTACAGCACCTCGCCGGCCGTTTTTTACTCCAGTTCCTGTTTGCGGATTTTCCTTTTGACCTGGTCCGCATCGCCGACACCCGTAAACCTTTTTTGCCCGATGCGCAGTACCAGTTTTCAATTTCTCATTGTGGTGATTTTGCCGCAGCCATTGTAAGTCGCGATAGCAGGGTAGGTATTGATGTCGAAATACCAGTGGAGAAGATCAACAATATCCGTGACAGGTTTCTTAGCCAGCAGGAAATCGAACATTTCCCGCTGCCGGGTATTGAAGGCCTCACGCTGGCCTGGTCAGTCAAGGAAGCGGCCTTTAAATGGTACGGGTTGGGTGGTGTTGACTTCAGGGATGATATTCAGTTAGAAAAAAAAGACGATGCCCGGCAACAGGTGGGTTTTTACTTTAAAAAAACACAACAGCAACTTGTAGCAGAATACCGGCAGTTTCCCGGGCTGACCCTGGTTTGGTTAGAACGAAAGTTTGAAGGATAATTGAACCTATCCACTGAAGTATATTAAAGAATTATCGCTACTTCATAAACAACCTCTAATCATGTTACATTAGAGATAGCAATAAAGTAGCGATAATAAATTCCTTTCAATTTCTCTACAACTCCTGTCGGAATTAAAACCCTTTCTTCTCAGCAGCTTTCTGCATAGGGTTAATTCCCTGGCTTTGCCCACGGGCGGCGCCGGTTTTTTGTTTAAAGATGGTAAAGCGTGAAGGTTCGGCCGGTTTGTTCCAGCTGTTGTTGGCGGTATTGATATCCGCTGTTTCCCTCAGTGGGTCAAGCTGGATAGATGCAACTTCTTTATTTTTTACAAATGTTTTTACCACTTTCTTTTCATTAAGCCGCCAAACCTGCGCTGGTATGCGATCGATCTCTTTTGTACCATCTTTAAATGTCCATTCGATGATCAGCGGCATCACCAGGCCACCCACATTGCTGAAACTAAGTTCATACATATGACTGTTGGCATATTTTGCTTTCTCTTCTTCGGTCAGGGTTTCCCAACGTGATGCGGGGACGTTGACTTCATAACTGCTCGAATCATAAGGCTCGATTCCGCGGGCATATTTCCAGTAAAAATCCCGAAGGGTGGTATCACGGTCGGTCTCAAATAAAATTCCGCTTTCCCGGTTACGTATCTTAGAAATATCATCTTCATGAGGTGAACTCATGGCTTTATCTAGTTTCCTGGTAAAAGTTCTTTCCCTGGAATCGGGTACCGTGGCAGCCAGGTCAGGTTTGGCATATCGTACGGAATCAAGAGAAATATCGCAGGGATCGGTACCATAAAACCATCCTCTCCAGAACCAGTCAAGATCTTCACCGCTGGCATCTTCCATGGTACGGAAGAAATCGGCGGGCTCAGGATGCTTGAAAGCCCATCTTCTCGCGTATTCTTTAAAAGCATAGTCAAACAATTCGCGGCCCATGATGGTCTCGCGCAGCATATTCAAACCAGTCGCGGGTTTTGTATAGGCATTAGGACCAAAGCCAATGATATTTTCAGAGTTGCTCATGATAGGCTCCAACTGGTCCTTCGACAATTTCATATAGTCGACGATAGCATAGGCCGGACCCTTACCTCTGACAGGGAATTTATTATCCCATAATTCCTCGGTGAGGTATTCTACAAAGGAATTAAGGCCTTCATCCATCCAGCTCCATTGGCGCTCATCGCTGTTGATGATCATGGGGAAGAAATTATGTCCCACTTCATGGATAATTACGCCGATCATACCGTATTTGGTGGTTTCACTGTAGCTGCCATCTTTCTCCGTACGACCATAGTTGAAACATATCATTGGGTATTCCATACCATTGGCCGCTTCCACGCTTTGCGCAACCGGGTAGGGGTAGGGAATAGTAAAGTCTGAATAGCTTTTGATCGTATGGGCTACAACTTTGGTGGAGAAAGGACGATAAAGTCCATAAGCTTCTTTGCCATAAAAACTCATGCACATGATCTTCTTGCCTTCTACTGTTACCGGCATGGCGTCCCAGACAAATTTGCGGCTGCTGGTCCAGGCAAAATCCCGAACATTGTCTGCTTTATAGATCCATGTTTTTGTTTTGGTGCTCTTATTCTTCTCCGCCTGCTTTGCTTCTGCCAGTGTAACGATTTCGATGGGCTCTTTAGTTGTCTGTGCTTTTTTCCAGCGACTCAGCTGGGTGGGCGTGAGATTAGTTGCATAGTTGAGGCATTCTCCTGTAGAACCTACCACATGGTCGGCGGGCACGGTCATTTGCACTTTAAAATTTCCAAAGGTCAGTGCAAATTCACCGCGGCCGGTAAACTGATGGTTTTGCCATCCCTGAAAATCACTATATACACAAAGACGCGGATACCATTGGGCCATCGTAAAAAGGTAGTTACCGTCTTCCGGGAAATATTCGTAGCCACCACGACCGCCACGGGTCATGCGGTCGGCAATATTGTAGTCCCAGTCTAGTTTGAACACAAAACGCTGCCCGGCTTTTAATGCGACGGGGAGCTCTACCCGCATCATCGTTTTGTTGATGGTATATTTCAGCGCTTTGCCGTTGGCATCTGTCAGCTTTTTAATATTAAAACCATAACCATTGTCTTCTTTCACTGGTTCCAGCGATTCCAGTTGCCGCGGGCTCACCATTGTGTTCATCCGGTTACTGTTCTGGTAATTGGCATTATTGACATTGCTGTGCTGGTTTTCGTCGAGTTGGAGCCAGAGATAGGTCAGTGTGTTGGGCGAGTTGTTGAAGTAGGTCACGGTTTCACTTCCCTTAAGCGTCAGGTTTTTTTCATCCAGCTCGCATTTAATATCATAGTCGGCCCGTTGCTGCCAGTATTTTGGACCCGGTGCGCCACTTGCTGTGCGATATTCATTCGGGGTAGGCATAATGGTGCCCAATTGTTCGAAACTGTTGCCATGGTTGCTACCGGGATTGTTTTGGATATTCTGTGCGGATATGGTTGTGAACAACGCAGCAGATAATACCAAACTGGAAATTAGCCTTTTCATAATTTTTGTGTTTTTCAAACAGCGTATCTTGATACCAATTTTGATTTGAATGTAATTTATCAGGACACCGGTATTCGTTCCAACGCGATCTTCAACGCCAGTGCAAACACACCCGATGATAGAAACAATACCCAATCCCTTCTTTGCACTCTGAAGAGATTCACTACCACCTGCGCAATCAATAAAAGAATAAATACCACTACTATTTGCCCCACTTCAAGTCCTACGTTGAAGCCAAATAGGCTCCATCCCAGGTTTTGATCGCGGGCCAGCATGACCCTAAGTGTGTTGGCAAACCCCATCCCATGTATCAGTCCAAAAAAAAGTGCCAGGAAGTAATTGATCCGTATCGATCGCGGTGTAAATTTTTTCTGGAACAGGTTTGCAAACGCTGTGATCACGATCGTAACAGGTATCAGGAACTCAACCCACTTAGTTGGGAAGCGAACGATATCCATGACGCTTAGCGCCAGTGTGAGCGAATGTCCGATGGTGAACGCTGTGACAAGGATCAACACCTGCTTCCAGTCGCTGAGCAGGTAGATGGCGGCAATAGCAGCAATAAAAAGCTGGTGATCCAAAGCATCCGCGCTGATAATATGCTCCCAGCCAAGCCCGAAATAGAATCCGAAATCTCCCATTATTTTTTAATAAGGCCGATCTTCAACCGTTCCTGTATTTTTATCGTCAGGTATTTGCAAAGCTTCAAAGTAAGCCACAGTTTTGTATCTGGAAAAAAAATTCTTTCAATGGTAACATGGTTCAATAAATGGCTCTTTATCTGCCTGGTACCGGCAGGTTTATATATGTTATACGGATTTAATGAAACAAGGCGAATGGATAAAGAGCCTGATCGTACGCTGATTCATCCGCTGCATGTGAGTGTGACGGAAATCAACCACAACGCTGGTGAAAATGTTTTGGAAATCAGTTGCCGGATCTTTACCGATGATTTCGAAAGCGTATTGGCGAAACATTATAAAAGAAAAATTGATCTTGTCAATCCTCCCGACCGTGCGGCCATGGAAACCCTGGTGAGTGATTTTATGCGCCGGCACCTGGTTTTAAAGGCCGATGGAAAACCGTTATCACTATCTTACCTGGGTTATGAACGGGATAATGATGCTATTTATAGTTACCTGCAGGTGGAAAACATGCCTGCCCCCAAAAAGCTGGAGCTGATTAATACCATCCTTCATGACGTGTTTACTGACCAGATCAACTTAATGCATATCACAATTGGAGGCCAGAGAAAAAGTATAAAACTGGATTACCCCGAAAAACTGGCTGGTTTTGATTTTTAGTTTTATTGCAGACTTAGCATATAATCCAACAGGCTATTAACTTGTTCTTTTGAAAGATTGCTCAACAGATTTTCATACATCAGGGATTTTTTTTCATCTTCAGATTTGAGGATTTCATTTCGCGGGATGGTTACCACCTGGTTGCCAATTAGCATCAGGGAGATTTCTTTTTGACCGGCATTCACCACCCTACCCAACAGTATCTGCCCATTCTTTTTAGTGATACGCATGGCGCCCAAACTGGGTTTAATGATCCGGGAAGGAAATTCGATTTCTTCCAGCAATTCATCCCGGCTCAACCGCTTGCCAATGCCAGCCAGACCAGGACCCAATAGTTCCGCTTCACTTTCCTTTGTAGTATGACAGGCCGAACAGGCTCGTTGCGCAAACAGCAGCTTTCCTTCTTCTACCGAACTAACCGATAAATTGTCGGCGCCGGGATCTGTTTTTCTCGTTGCATAATTTTTAATACCTGCATCATAGATGAGTTTATAAAAACCTCCGCTTCTTTCTTCCGTAGGATTATACCAATAATCCGATTTCCCATGATGTGCCAGGTAAAGATCGCCATTACCTGAAAATGCAAGTCCCGAAAGTTTTGGAATATCTGCTATCGGGGTTTCCATATATTGATAGCTTCCGACTGGTGGCTTTTTAATGGTTATTCTTGCAACTGCGCCGCGGTCCCAACGTTCACCGGGACCGTAGAATGCAATAAAGAGATCTCCGGCAGTTCCTCCGAAATCATTGTTGTGACGGTTGAATTCGATCTTTGCCGGCGCCAATTCCGTTTGTAAAACATGCGCTGGTGCTATCGAACTGTCTGCTTCTGGGTATTTCTTTGGATTGTGACCATAAAAACCATTTTTGTTAAACCAGTTCAGCTCTTCTTTTGCATTCCCGCCTCCTTCATTGTCGGTGAAGAAAAGATCGCCGTGTTCGTTAAATGCCATTCCAAAAACTGACCGGATACCCGTGGCGACTCGTTCAACCGTTTTTCCATCCGGAGAGATTCGCAGGATGGCAC
>JAEYVW010000055.1 GCA_023429365.1 Bacteroidota bacterium | reverse complement strand
ATGGGGCTCGACAATGCTGCCACACCTTTTGGTATAAAAGCGATGGAAAGCCTGCAGGAATTAAACGCCGACAAGGAACGGGCATCCGATGCGCAGGTGATGTTTTTGTGCCTGCATGCGTCGGGACTGACACTGATTCCAACAGTGATCATTGCCGACAGGGTGGCCTTAAAGTCCGCACATCCCACCGATATTTTCATTCCCTGTATGATTGCCACATTTGTCGCGACGATGGCAGCCATGTCAATTGTCGCTTTCAAGCAAAAGATCCGCTTATTTCAACCTGTGATTATGGCCTGGGTACTTGGCATTACTGCGATTATCACCGCGCTGATCCTTTATATCAAAAAACTTGATGCTGACCAGGTCCAGGTTTTTTCTGGTAGCCTGAGCAACGGAATCATTATGCTGATTTTCCTGCTCATTGTCTTGGGCGGGATCTATAAAAAAATCAACATATTCGACGCCTTTATCGATGGGGCCAAAGGAGGTTTTGAAACAGCGGTGCGCATTATTCCTTACCTGGTAGGCTTACTGGTTGCGATCAGTCTTTTACGTAATAGTGGTGCTTTTGAATTTGTACTGGACGGTATAAAAAATATATTCGCAGTACTGAATGGAGATACAAGGGTGGTGGATGCCTTACCTACTGCCATTTTAAAACCCCTGAGTGGAAGCGGTGCAAGGGCAATGATGATCGATACGCTCAAATCACATGGCCCCGATTCATTTGCCGGCAACCTGGCATCCGTATTTCGCGGGTCAGCAGATACCACATTTTATATCGTAGCTGTATATTTTGGAGCTGTGGCCATAAAGAATACACGATACTCAGTAGGTACGATGCTACTCGCTGACCTGGCAGGAATAATAACCGCAATTAGTATTAGCTACCTGTTTTTTGCATAAATAAATAGAAGAATATATACCTTCCGGAAGTGAAAAGAGTTTCACTAAAAGATGTCGCGAGGGAAGCAGGTATTTCAACCTCGGCTGTATCATTTATTTTAAATGGCAGGGCCCATGAAATGCGTATCAGTGAAGAGCTTCAGAAAAAAGTGAAGATCATTGCTGAAAAACTCGGCTACACACCCAACCAGATCGCGGTCAGCCTACGCACCGGTCAATCAAAGCTCATCGGACTTGTAGTAGAAAGTATTGCCGGGCATTTTTTTGGCGTCCTGGCCAAGATCATTGAAGAACAGGCCGCCGCGGCCGGATACAAACTCCTTTACAGCAGTACTGAAAACAAAGCCCAGCGGGGCATAGAAATTTTACGAATGTTCTCCCAGCACCAGGTAGACGGGTACCTCATTACACCTGCAAAGGGCATGGAAAAGGAGATCGAATATATCGCCAGGCACAACAAACCGCTTGTACTGATCGACAGTTATTTCCCCAATGACAATATCTCTCATGTGCTTGCGGATAATTACCGGGGTACCATGATGGGCATGGAGCATTTGTTTGATAGGGGGTACAGGAATATTTTATTTGTAACGGTGAAGCTTCCCATGATCCAGATGGAAGAAAGAAGGCGGGCCTTTAAAGATGCCCTGCAGGCAAGACATATAAAAGGAATAAATGATAAGATACTGGAACTCCCCTTTAATTCAAGCTCCGAGGAGATCGCAACCCAGGTGGAAAAATTTCTCAAAGCCAGACCGCGTGCTGACGCGATTTTTTTCGCCACCAATTACCTGGGTATATACGGGCTTGAAGCGATACAGCAGGCCGGTCTTGCAATGCCAAAAGATATTGCCATGATCTGCTTTGACGACCATGATCTTTTCCGGCTGTTCCCCGGGGGTATTACTGCCATTCGCCAACCAATACCCGAGATTGCTAAAACGGCCATTCAGTTGTTGATTGCACAGTTGGAAGCGGGCACTGAAAAACAAGCCTGCGAAAAATTGGAACTGAGCCCAACATTAATTACCCGTGGGTCTACATAGGCCACATGTTTTACGATAGACTTAACTTAGAAGCGAACATCATCAATCAACCCTGCATTTTATCAATGAAATATTTTTTCGCGACCTGTCTTCTTGTTTTCTCACACCCTGCACCATCGCAACATGTCAATAAGGTTTTGGATCCGGTGGAATGGATCAATCCCCTGATGGGAACAGATTCCAAGCCCTCACTATCCAATGGAAACACGTATCCAACCATTGCCCTGCCATGGGGCATGAACTTTTGGACACCGCAAACGGGCAGAATGGGTGATGGATGGTCTTACACCTACGCGGCGGATAAGATCAATGGCTTCAAACAAACCCACCAGCCTTCGCCATGGATGAATGACCATGGACAGTTTGCGATAATGCCGGTGACCGGATCTTTGAGATTCAGGCAGGACGAACGGGCCAGTTGGTTTTCACATAAAGCAGAAGTGGTGAAACCATATTATTATAGCGTCTACCTGGCCGACCATGACGTTAAAGCTGAACTCACACCTACGGAAAGAGCAGCGCAGTTCAGGTTCAGCTTTCCGGCTACCGATAGTGCGTATATTGTTGTCGACGCGTTTGACAAGGGCTCATTTATTAAAATCATTCCTGCTGAAAGAAAGATCATTGGTTACTCTACGAAAAACAGTGGGGGAGTGGGAGAAAATTTTAAAAATTTTTTTGTGCTGCAATTCGATAAACCGTTTGTTACCGCGCATACCTGGCATAATGGAGGACTGGCAAAGGATACATTAGAATATTCAGCAGATCACACCGGAGCAGTTGTACAGTTTAAAACTGCGCGGCATGAGATCATAAACGTATCAGTTGCGTCTTCATTTATCAGTCATGAGCAGGCAGAGCTTAATTTAAAAACGGAGATCGGAAATAGAAGTTTTGAACAGATCATGCATAGTGCGAAATCACGATGGAATGATATACTGAGTCGAATATCAGTTGAAGGTGGTACTGTTGAACAGGTTCAGACATTTTACTCCTGCCTGTACAGGACTTTATTTTTTCCTCAAAAGATGTATGAAACCGACGCTTCAGGAAAGATACTTCATTACAGCCCGTACAATAGCAGGGTAATGCCGGGTTATTTATTCTCCGGGACGGGGTTCTGGGATACTTTCCGTGCACTATACCCTTTTTTAAACCTGGTTTATCCCGAGATCAACAGGGAAATGCAGGAAGGACTTGTGAATGCATATAAGGAAGGAGGATTTTTGCCTGAATGGTCTAGCCC
>JAEYVW010000043.1 GCA_023429365.1 Bacteroidota bacterium | reverse complement strand
TATCATCGTTCCCAACTGGAGCGGTACTTCGTTGATAAAGGCAATGAAGCGTAGCTTCCGTTAGCTAGTCTTTAGTTGGTAGTCTTCAGGGCTCATTTGGCCACAGATTTCACGGATTGCACTGATTAGGTCTTTGACTGGTCAGGGTAACTAAAAATATTATTTTATCCCTCCGTGAAAATCCGTGGCTTGATCACGCTATTCGTGTAATTCGTGCAATTCGTGGCTCAAAATCTGTGTAATCCGTGGCCCATTCGTGGCTCAAAATCGGTGTTAATCTGTGTAATCCGTGGCTTACCTTTGCGGGCTATGAGTACACAGGAGAAAAAAGAAGAGAGAAGCCTCAATTTTCTGGAAGAAATTATCGAACAGGATCTAAAATCCGGCAAGTATACCAGCATTGTCACCCGGTTCCCGCCTGAGCCTAATGGCTACCTGCACATGGGTCATGCCACCAGCATTTGCCTGAATTTCGGCCTTACAAAAAAATACGGCGGTTATACCAACCTGCGTTTTGATGATACCAACCCGGTAACCGAGGAAACGGAATATGTTGACAGCATCAAGGAAGATGTGAAATGGTTGGGTTTTGAATGGAAAAATGAACGGTATGCTTCTGATTATTTCGGGGAGCTGTACCAGTTTGCCATAAAACTGATTGAAAAAGGGCTTGCCTATGTAGACGATAGCAGTTCCGAAGATATAGCGTCTATGAAAGGCACCCCGACGGAACCGGGGCGCAACAGTCCCTTCCGCGACCGCAGTGTAGAAGAAAATCTTGACCTTTTTAAAAGAATGAAAGCCGGCGAGTTTCCTGACGGAAGCCGGACACTGCGGGCGAAAATAGATATGGCGCATACCAATATGCTGATGCGCGACCCGGTATTGTACCGGATCAAACACGCCCACCACCATCGCACAGGCGATAAATGGTGTATCTATCCCATGTATGATTTCGCACATGGACAAAGCGACAGCATCGAGCAGGTCACACATTCTATCTGCACCCTGGAATTTGTGCCTCACCGGGAATTGTACGACTGGCTTATCGAGAAACTGGAGATATATCCCTCACATCAGTATGAATTTGCACGGCGCAACCTGACGTATACCGTCATGAGTAAACGTAAACTGCTTCAACTGGTCACGGAGCAACACGTTAATGGCTGGGATGATCCCCGTATGCCCACGATCAGTGGGATGCGCAGGAGAGGGTATACCCCTGACGCGATCCGGGAATTTTGTGATCGTATCGGAATCGCGAAAAGAGATAATATCGTGGACGTGGGTTTGCTGGAATTTTTCGTGCGCGAAGACCTGAATAAAAAAGCGTTGAGGAGGATGGTAGTATTCGATCCGTTGAAACTTGTCATTACCAACTTTAAAGCTGATGAAGAATTGGTGAAAAGCGAAAACAACCCTGAAGACCTTGCTACTGGTGAAAGAGAGATACCTTTTTCCAACGAACTCTATATTGAGCGGGAAGACTTTATGGAAAACCCGCCAAAAAAATATTTCAGGCTGGCGCCGGGTCAAATGGTGAGGCTGAAAAGTGCCTATATCATCAAATGTGATGAGGTCGTAAAGGATGAGAACGGCCAGGTGACCGAATTGAGATGCAGTTATGTTCCTGAGAGCAAGAGCGGATCAGATACTTCGGGTATTAATGTTAAGGGCACCCTGCACTGGGTAAGCGTCAAACATGCGGTGACGGTGGAAGTGAGGGAATATGATCGCTTATTCAAAGTAGAGGATCCTTCCAGCGAAGAGGGAGATTTTAAGGAATATATCAATCCAGATTCATTAAAAATAGTCAAGACCGCATTTGCCGAACCTGCACTAAAGAATGCAAAGTTCGAAGAAAGGTACCAGTTTATTCGCAAGGGATATTTTACACTTGATCCTGACAGTAGTACAAGTGGTATGGTGTTTAACAAAACAGTAGGCTTAAAAGATAGCTGGAAGGCAGGACAGAAGAAATAAAAAAAGAGGTGTTAAGTCAACACCTCTCAGATTCCAGAAAACTAAAAATTGAACCGTCCCAAAATATTTTTAAGTAGTTGTTTTTCTCCTGTCGGCAATGATCATGATAAGACCGGCAATGATAGCGATGCCACCGGTATAAACAGGCCATCCAACCCATTTGTCTTCCGTTTTATTGACCTCGATCGGACCTACATCTACAACTTTTTCTTCTGTCCTGACATTAAAGCCCCGGAAGATCAATAGGGCAATTCCAAGCACAATTAGTATAATTCCGGCTGTTCGCATGTTTTAGAGTGAAACAAATAATAAGCCATCGTTGATTACCGCTTAAAACCTGTGTATTAATTATTTTAAGCGGGCAATAATGTTGATATTTTTCTACAGTTGAACTAAGTGTAAATACTTAGAACCCGCACTGGGATTGCATTTCAGCGTTGCAACATTGGTGATGATCATGACCAGTTCCAGGTCACTACAGCGCATTCATCCAGGTGGTCGCGATAGACATGGATGGTGTTAAACCCGGCCTTTTCATGCGCCATCATAGAACGTTTATTGCGGGTGGCTATCTCTGTCACCATCAGATCAAATGATGAGGCGTACTGCTGTTTGTGAAAAGAATAAAGTTTTTCCACAAGCCCGAGACCGCGATATGCTTTATCGATGCAGATCTGTCCCATCACATAGAATCGATAGTCGTTGAGTGGTTTGTTGTTCCAGTATAATGTATCAAATAAGGCAAACATGGGTTCGAGATCAGGAATGAGTTGCCTGCATTCCTTTAGCATGGTCAGGGCATATGCAATTACGGTATCCGCGTTTTTGATGATCACCGATGGCGCAAGACGGTGCATCTTTTGGAGAGTTTCAGGATCGTGGGAGAGTGTAACAAATCCGTCATTACGGATTTCATCTTCGCTGATATGCTTCGCAAGATTTTTCTTTTGTAATTCGAGTATTTGAACCAGTTCTTTTTCCTGGCTCACAAGTGAAGGCTTAAACTGGGAATTATTTATACTCTCCATAAACTTCACGCAGGGTATCAGCGATCTCGCCAAGTGTGCACTTGTTCTCCACCGCTTCGATAACAATAGGCATAATATTCTCATCCCCGCTGGCTGCATCATTCAGGGATTGCAGGATACTATCGCATCTGCCATTGTTACGGCTATTACGGAGTACCTGTAATTTTTCAATCTGTACCTGTCGCACCGAATCGTCAATCTTAAAGCCAGGCACGGGCTCTTCCGTTTCGGTCTTGAATTTGTTCATGCCGACAATGATCTTTTCTCCCGTTTCTATTTGTCGCTGGTATTCGTAAGCGCTTCGGGCGATCTCGTCCTGGATAAAACCCTGTTCGATAGCGGACACGCTACCGCCCATATTATCGATCTTTCCGATCAGTTCTGTAGCGGCGATCTCAATTTGTGCGGTCAGCGACTCTATGTAATACGATCCCGCCAGGGGATCAACTGTATCCGGCGCCCCGCTTTCGAAGGCAATGATTTGTTGCGTACGCAGTGCGATCCTGGCTGCTTCTTCAGTTGGCAGGCTTAGCGCTTCATCATAACCATTTGTGTGCAGCGATTGCGTGCCTCCCAATACAGCCGCAAGTGTCTGTACCGTTACCCTTGAAATATTATTCAATGGTTGTTGCGCCGTCAGGGTACTTCCCCCGGTTTGGGTATGAAAACGCAACATCATGGCCTTGGGATCTGTGGCACCCAGTTCTTTCATGATCGATGCCCATATCCGTCTTGCGGCGCGAAACTTGGCTACTTCTTCAAACAGGTTATTGTGTGAGTTGAAAAAGAAAGAAAGCCGCTTGCCAAACACATCGATGTCGAGGCCTTTTTCAAGTGCCGCTTTTACATAGGCTTTACCATTACTTAGGGTAAAAGCAATTTCCTGAACGGCTGTACTACCGGCTTCACGAATATGATAACCCGAAATCGAGATCGTATTCCATTTTGG
>JAEYVW010000491.1 GCA_023429365.1 Bacteroidota bacterium | reverse complement strand
AAATCGCGTGGTATCGCACCGGGCTGGTTATTTAGAGAGTACTCAGTAAAAATAGCATTTCCGGGTCCTGCGAGATGGTACCAATGATCGCCGAAATTATTGATCAGCTTACCGTCATCTGTCTTATCAAATTTGTAAATGCCATGTGTAACGACCAGCACTGTATTCTTTCCCTTTTTGATGCGTGTCGCGATAAGCTTAAATGGAAAAGCAAGAAAAGGGAGGATCAGCTCGCTGAAGAAATTCTTTTTCCGCCGGTTGGAGGTGATGCTGGAAATCTGCTGACGGATCAGGCCATAAAACATCGGGCGTTTTATCACCTGCCATTCGAAAAAACCCCTGATCAGAAATTTTTGATAGGAATTAAAATGCCTGCGCTCAAATTCCTGGATCAGGTATGCCAATTCTTTATTCTTCATAGAATCGTTTCCCGACAAGGGGAACAAACAAAAACGGGTTTTACACTTTTTCTACCTATCTGTAAGATTGGCGCGGGCCGCTCTTAATTCTCAAATACGTCCAGCGACAACCTCTCGCCTTTTTTAAGATCCCGGTTTGATTTTTTTCCTAAGACTTCCCTATAATGTTTTGGGTGCAGCCCAAACCCCGGCCTGATGGACCTTATGTTCTCAGCCGTTAATGGCTCCCCGGCTTTGATGTCCTTCACCACGTATAGGGAGCGGCTAAAATCCCGCCCTTTCTTTTGTTTATCTGTAAGAGAATAATCTACCACACCAATCGCTTTCTCCGCTTCCCGCACGGCCTTCACCATATCTGTAAATTCCTGCTCGTTCATCGAAAAAGAAGCGTCGGGGCCTCCAATGGACCTGTCGAGAATAAAATGTTTTTCGATGATCTTCGCACCAAAACAGGTAGCAACCACTGGCACGGTGCTGCCGATCGTATGATCAGAAAGCCCGGCAACGACACCAAAACGTTCGGCCAGATCTTTTACCATGATCATATTAGCTTCCTCGATGGGCGCGGGATAACTGGATGTACACTTCAACAATGCGATATCATTATTACCCATGCGGCGACAGGCATCAAGCGCCAGCCTGATGTCTTCTTCTTCCGCGATACCCGTTGAAATGATCACCGGCCTCCCTTTGGAAGCCACGAGTTCGATCAGGGGAATATCAGTGATCTCAAAAGAAGCAATTTTATACGCAGGAGCATTCAGGCCTTCCAGCAGCTCCACCGAACTGGGATCAAAGGGCGATGAAAAACAAACAAGGCCCGCATCCCTGGCCGCATCAAACAATTGCTTATGCCATTCCCAAGGGGTATATGCTTCCTGGTACAGGTCGTATAGGTAACGATCGTCCCAGATAGTACCCTGCTTCAAACGGAAATCATCCTCCTTACTATCGATGGTGATCGTATCTGCTGTGTAGGTTTGTAATTTTATCGCATCAGCACCAGCCCGTTTCGCCGCATGGATCGTTGCCAGTGCATTATCCAGGCTCCCGTTATGATTGGCAGAAAGCTCTGCTATAATAAAAACGGAACTGTCCTTGTTGATATTAAAAGATCCTATTTGCACGCTTTATTAATTTAATGATTTTGTAAACTTAAAATTACCATCCACAGTTTCCTTGTCATATCCCAGTCTTTCGAATGCCTTAACGGATGGTATGTTGCCTGGCATGACAAATCCAGCCAGTTTCGCAACCTTATTGTTATCCATATCCCGGAGTAAGAGCATACCTTTCTTTAAGATGATGATACCCAGACCCCGGTTATGGAACTGTGGATCGAGCAGGTAGCTGATTGTTGCTTCATTCCCGATGACATCAAAGCGAATGGACCCGATCGGCTCACCCTTCCATTCAGCTATAAAATAAAAACAATCCGGTGACGAAATTTTTTTTAAGAACCAGTTACTATGTTCCTCAAATGATATGGCTTTCTGACTAAATGAAAAAGCCCTGATCTGTGGATTAGACGCCCATCCGAATGTTTTTTCAAGATCCGATTCTGTCGCCGGGCGCAGCAGCACTTCAGGCTCCAGCGCTATTTGCCGGAAAGTTTTCAATACCCGCTGACCCGAAAGACCGTCGATAAGGCTTTTGTTTGAAACAGGTGAATCGAAGACCCTTTTGATGGCGTTTTGTAAATACTGCGTTGAAAAATCTTCGGCGCTCTCAAAAAACTCCGCTTTCTTGTATTCTTCAAACACATAACGCTGATTCTCCACATACATTCCAGAGATCACCCGGCACCCTGCCGCCATCACTTCGAGGAGGATTCCGCTGGCCGGAACAATAGCCAGGTCTGAAGCTTTCATCAGGCCCAGCATCTTTTTCTCGTCGACGGCACTATAATGCATGACCCTGTTATCGCTGTCAACCAGTTGCTTCAGTTCATTGGCATATTGGAATGCGGTACCTGTGACAACGGTGATTTTTTTAAACCCCGGTTCTTTTATCGCCAGTCCAAGTGTATGAGTCGTGAGGTTGCGGTTGTCAGCACCTCCGAAACAAATAAATACAGAAGATACCTGCCCTGATTTCCTTTCCTTTCTGGCTTCCTCAAGGAAGGGCACACGTAACAGCGCATAATCGGGGCCAAGAGCATACTGGGTATAGGGCTGGGCCTGGTAGTCGGATGGCCTGGTGCCTGGCACCTGGTTGATGATCAGGTCGGCATAAAATTCTTTATCGTGCAGGTCATCAATACAAACCAACTGGCAGCCGGTTTCCTTTATCTGACGCTGGTAGGCTGTTTCAAAAAAATAATTATCAAGCACCACGATCTCCTTACCGGTCAACATAGCCAAAAACGATTTCTCCGAATCAATAACCGTAGTCAGAATTACCGATTCACGGATCTCCTTTAACATACTCGCCGGGGCTTCCCTGCAAACAAAGTGCAAATCGAAATCATTCTTCAACATCTGGGATAGTGCCATACACCGAACCAGGTGTCCCAGTCCTATCTGCGCACTCCCATCTACCCGGATGTATACTTTTTTCTTTATTTCACCCATAAGCGTCACTTCACCGTGCTCAACGCCGCGGCCAGTTCGAGGTCTTCGTAGTTATCAATATCAACTGCATGCTTCCAGTCCATTTCCCAGAACTTATGACCCTCACCATAAAATGTTTTGGAGGCTTTCAGCGCGGGTATGTTGGCGATCCAGACGGCACCTGTCGGTGAAAACAGATCCGGCAGATCCTGCGATCTTTTTTTTGCATCCTTAAAGATCCAGTCCGGTTCATATTTTTCGTTCAGTTGCACTGCCCACCAGGGATTCATCCATACATATTTAAAACACGACAAAACAAAATCAGTCTTCTGAGCAATAAAAAACTCGTAAGCATTCTTTATGTCAGTGGCATCACGCAGGGGGCAAACTGCAAAAAGCTGTATCACCACATCAAATGACTCGCCTTCCTGCTCCAATTGTTCAATAGTGCGCAGTGTGGCCTCACTAACGGGACTGAAATCGTCGGCCTTGTCGTCACGTAGAAAAGGCACATCGGCGCCATATTCACGCGACACCTTCATGA
>JAEYVW010000388.1 GCA_023429365.1 Bacteroidota bacterium | reverse complement strand
CTGATAAACAACTTTGCTGCGATCTCAGCGTTGGTCAGGCCCCCGGCAATCAGTTCCAAAACCTCTTTTTCACGGCGGGTAAGCACGATCCTGTCGGGGTTTTCTTTACGAAGTGCCTGGGATACTTCCTCATTGAGGTAGATACGGCCTTTCATAACCGTTTCAATCGCCTCTACCAATTCCTCCTGGGTAGCATTTTTTAATACATAACCCGAAGCGCCATTGTCCATCATTTTCTGAATAAAGCTCTGTTGGTTGAAAGTGCTGAGCCCAATAACAAATACGGCGGGATAACGTTCCTTCACTTCTTTGCAAAGTTCAATACCGCTTATACCAGGCAGGTTTATATCCATCAGGATCACATCAGGCTGTCGCTGCCGTAGAAAAGCCAGGCAGGATTCAGCATTGGAGGCATGACCCAGCCATTCTATGCTTTTTTCATGCTGCAATAGCGAGCGGATGCCTTCAATTACCATGTAATGATCATCTACAATAAATACGCTTGTTGGCATTGCTGATGATTAAATTTAGTATTACTCATCGCTTAAATTTATCTCCACCATCACGGACGTTCCTTCCCCTGGTGCCGACCTCAGGTCCAGCTTTCCCTGCAGGTATTCAACCCGGCTTTGAATATTCAACCATCCCACGCCCTGTGCGGCTTTTATCGCAGTAGTATCAAACCCGCTTCCATCATCTTCTACCGTTAAAGATATGCTCCCGTTTGTCCTGCTTACCTGCACGATCGCGCTGGTGGCAGCAGCATGTTTGATCACGTTATTCAACAACTCCTGCGCTATCCGGTAGATCGTAATGGCGGTAGTCTGATCAAGTTTCCCGGATCCCATTCCGATCGACTGGTAATTGACCTGCAACGCGCCGGAGCGGTTGATATCATTGCAAAAATCTTTCAGGGCTGTATCCAGGCCAAATTTCACCAGGGCTTCCGGCATCATATTATGCGCTACGCGGCGCATTTCCTTGATCGAACTGTCCAGCATGTCTATGCTGCGTTCAAAAGCCTGCGCATTGTCAGGCGTCATGATCAAATTTCCCTTCATCGTATTCAACGAATATTTAATGCCGGACAACATCCCTCCCAGCCCGTCGTGCAGGTCTTTTGCCAGGCGGGTCCTTTCCTGTTCCTCCCCTTTTAATACAGCTTCAGCAGCCGTTAGCTGCTTTTCCGTTTCCAGTTCGCTGATCCGCTGCTGCTGCAGTTTTTGCTTTTGCCTGAAATTCCGGTAGCCGAGCACTGACAAAAGTATTAGGAGCAGTGCGCCGCCAATCAAAATATAGTTCAGCATATTCTTTCTCTGGATCTTCAATAACTGCCCCGATAAAAGCGCATCCTTTTTGACAGTCTCATACTTTTTCTCCAGTTCATTCGCATACTTTCTTGATTCAAGACCAGTCACTGAATCGCTGACCTGCTTGTACAACTGGAAATACTCATAAGCCTCTTTATATTTTCCCCTTACAGCATAGACATCAGACAGGTATTTATAGCCTTCATCAAGCATACCATAATAGTTGATCGCCCTGGCGTCGCGGATACCCGCGAGTAAATAGGTTTCAGCATCACTGTATTTCTCCTGGATGATTGCTATGGCGCCCATTTGCAATTGTGCTTCAGCCATACCATAACGATAGTTGTAATTTTTTGAAACATCATAAGCCTTCCTGAAAAAATAAAATGCTGAATCCGGTTGCGATAGTTTTTTGTGCACCTGGCCCGATATAAGGTAGTAGGTAAACAGGATATCGATATTATCAACGTTTTCCGCTTCATCAAAATATATCCCGGAGCTATCCAGGAATGATTTAGCCAGCTCGTTACTATCCTGCTTACTGTTTGCGTTGGCCAACATAAAATAGGACATAAAAAGTTCCTGCCTGGCACCGCCATTCTTTGCAGCGATGACTGCTTTTTGAGCGTATTCCGTTTGTTTGCTGTTCTCGTCCAGGTCACCAAACAAATTTGACAGGTTGATATATTTAGTCACCAGCCCCCGCGTTAGTTTAAGTTCTTCGATCAGGGAAATACTCTTGAGATAATAGTCAATGGCCTGTTGAAACTCGTTCTGAGCTTTCAACGCATTCGCTTTGTCGTTATAGGCATTGGCTTCCCACAATTTCGCGTTTGGATGACCTGATTTCTGATAGTTCTCAATGGCCTGGTCAATATTGGCGATCACACGATCATAATCTGCTGCCGTACTGTATAAAAAAGCCTGGTTTTGGTAGATACGTCCAAGCTGGTAGTACAACTTTTTCCCACTGGCAAAACGGATGGCGTTTTCGTAAGCCTGGTTTGCTTTTGCCGTGTCGATAGCTTCGTAGTTCACAGCAAGCCGCATCATACTCATCGCCCTGTTGCTGTCGGGCATGGCCTGACTTAACTCCCTGTTGATGCTGTCGACCAGGTGTTGCTGTCCATAAATAGAAAAAGCAAGGAACAAAAACAAAACGCAGGCAGGTATTTTCTTGCGCATACAGAAAGATAATCTTTTGAAATGCAGTTGACAAATAAAGCCTATTACCCCGGGTAATCATCTCCCCTTTTTCCATGATTTTCCAATACCCATTAAATATCCTGTTTTTCAGGGAGATATTTTCTATTAAATGACAATTACGTTTACGACACCAACACCCTCCAACATGAGAAAGACACTGCACATTTTTTATCTCAAAGTACCCGCTAAAATAAGCATCATGAAAGCAACGGTACTTCTACACGCAATGTTATTATTGGGAATACGGGTTTTAGCCAAACTAAACCTAACCAGCCACCTACCCAATAAAGGGTTGGGTAAACTCAATACAAAAATAGAAATGGGTATACAAAGTCGCGCAAGTATTATCAGCGGGCATGTATCGACAAACGGTACGGGTGTACTAAGTGGTGTAAAAATGCCTGGCTGGTAAAATCAGTTTCGTAAAAAAAAAGACAAATTTGAAATATAACATCATAGTTGCCTGTTTGATGATTTCCATGTCAGCACAGGCGCAGGATTGTACAAAAGAGAGCTTATTGAAAAAACCCGGCACATGGAAGGCCGGGCCACAGGGATCGGTAAGAAATATCAGTACGACAGATCTAACAAAAGAAAAATCAGTC
>JAEYVW010000368.1 GCA_023429365.1 Bacteroidota bacterium | reverse complement strand
TGAATTCGGTACGGACCTGGGCTTTATGGATAATCGCATCGGCGTACAGTTCAATTACTATATCAAGAAGGTGGATGACCTGCTTATTAGTCGTGTCATCGCACCTACAACAGGATTCTCCAGTCTGTTGGATAATTTTGGATCATTGGAAAACAAAGGTTTTGAGGTAATACTAAACCTGGGTTTGGTAAAACGTAATGATCTGCGATGGGAGCTCACCGGTGTTTTCAACCGCAATCGTAATAAGGCCGTAAGTATAGGCCAGGCACTGACTCTGTTAAGCACCAACGCCGGGGCGCCAATCGCCATATTGGAAGGACAGCCGATCGGCGTGTTCTATGGAACATTCTTCGCGGTGGATCCAGGGGGCAATCAATTAAAGAACACAAGTGGTATCCCACTGACAGAAAGAGGTGTTCAGAATGCACCTTTATCATATACCACACAACGGGGTGCTGACAACCTTCCATCGGGCGCCGTACTTAGAAAAGTGATCGGTGATCCAAACCCCGATTACACGGCTTCACTGATTAATGAGGTCAATTATAAAAAATTCAATCTACGGGTGCAGTTTGATGCCGTGCAGGGGGTGGATGTATTCAACGCTGACTGGAGAACCCGCCAGGGTGTCGGAAATGGAAAAGTGGCCGAACAGGAACATCGTGGCGAATTACCCAGGGGATATGTGCTGGGCGTTTACAATATTGAAGAATGGCGTGTGGACGATGGTTCATTTGTAAAACTTAGGGAGGTTTCTATAGGGTACGATTTCGGAAGGGTTAAAAACATCTTTAGTGGTCTTACTGTCACTTTGAGTGGCAGAAACCTGGTAAGCTTTGATGATTACAAAGGGTATGATCCTGAAGTAAACTCAGGCGGGCAAAGCACAATACTTCGCGGTGTTGATTTTGGATCGGTGCCTATTCCAAGAACTTTTAGCCTGGGTGTGCAAGCCAAATTCTAAACCTTTTAAAAACAGCAACTATGTTATCTATAAATAAATATAATCGTTGGATGATCCTGGCCATACTGGCACTCGTCATCTCATCGTGCAAGAAAAATTATTCCGATCCAAACCGCGCTACCAGCGACAGAGTCTTTAGCTCTGCGGGTGGGATCAGCGGCGTGACGGTTGGCCTGCAACGCGTGTATTCACTGGGTCGAGGTAGTTCGATTTATAATGTGGTCACTGCAAATGGTTTTATCACCAAAGAACTGCGGCTACTCAACCAGGGTAATACAGCCGAATATCAATTGAGCCAGGGTGGTACCGCTGTAGATGGTACGAACACGATGCTGGCAGGTTTATGGACCAACAGCAATAAGGTTATTTATGATGCGGATGAAGTGATCACGGCTGCAGCTGGACTGGATGATAAAGGTGTCGCAAGTGGATTGATCGGATATGCATCGATTTTTAAAGCACTTGCCATTGGTAATATGTCGATGTTCTGGGAACAAATACCCGCTGAAATTGGAACCAATGTAACTTTTATTGGAAGGGTTGATGGATTTAAAAAAGCGATTGCAGTTATCGACAACGCATTAGCAGCGATTAATACCAGCCCAATCAGCAGTGGATTTCTTGGATCTGTTCCCGCAGGGATTGATATTGTAAATACCCTGCATGCCCTGAAAGCCCGTTATTCGCTTTTTGCCGGAGATTATGCACAGGCATTGGCATCTGCTAACCAGGTAGACCTTACCAAAAAGTCGGTATTGAATTATGAAGCCGCATCACCAAATCCGATCTTCGATGTGGCCGGATCAAATTTCAATGTATTTCAGCCTTATGATTCCACGATGGGGTTACCTCCATCACTGGCACCTGATCTGGCCGATAAACGCGTACCTTTTTATATGGTGTTGAGTGGCTCTACCGCTTCTCGATTCCTGATGAAGGGGTTTGCTGCGAGTACGACCACGGCATTTCCAATTTACCTGCCCGGAGAAATTACGCTGATCAAAGCTGAAGCCTATGCGCGACAATCGCCGCCTGATCTCGGCAATGCATTGATCGAGTTGAACAAGGTAGTTACAAAATCACCCGCTGCCGATCCTTTTGGCGTAGGCGCAGATCTGCCGGCGATCGCTGGTCCTTTGACGCAAAACGAGATACTTGAAGAGATCTATCGACAACGAAGTATTGAATTGTATATGTCGGGTTTGCGGCTTGAAGATATGAGGAGAATGGAAAGGCCTACTGCCGAGCGCACACGAAACCTGATGCCTTATCCTTTCCGTGAAAGGGATAATAATCCTAATACACCAGCTGATCCACCGTTCTAACAGGCAGTTTTTTATTGGATATTTTACAGGTTAAAGGTTGCTTTCGGGCAACCTTTTTTCCTGTTGAATAAATTTTATGTTTCGTTGCATGCCTTTCCACTTTGTACGACTCAGCGGTGAATGTTTGAATAATCTTTTAAAAGCTTCTTCAGTCAGCGATTCCCATTCCCTTGTGGTAAAATTCAGGACCTCAGGTAGCGGTTTGAATTCTATTTCATCGTTCGGTTTGCTGAAGCGATTCCAGGGACAAACATCCTGGCAGATGTCGCAGCCAAAGGCCCAGTTATCAAACCTGCCACTGACTGCATCCGGTATCAGCATTTCTTTTAGTTCTATCGTATAATAGGAAATGCATTGACTGCCATTGATCACTTTACCCGGCAGAATCGCGCCAGTGGGACATGCTTCAATACATTTTGTACAACTACCACAGAAATCTTTTGCAAAAGGATCGTCATATACAAGATCCAGGTCGACGATCAGTGTAGCAATAAAAAAGAATGAACCACTTTCTTTAGTGATCAGGTTGCCATTCTTTCCAACCCACCCGATCCCACTGCGCTGTGCCCAACTCCGTTCAAGTACTGGTGCGGAATCTACAAACCCGCGTCCGTTTATTTCACCGATCTCATCCTTCAATACATTTAAAAAAATTTTCATTTGAGATCTGATCACTTCATGATAATCTTTTCCAAATGCATATTTTGAAATTTTTACTGCGTTTTCGTCTTGTTGTTGTGACGGAAAATAATTCTTTAGAAGAGTAATTACTGACTTAGCACCAGGAACCA
>JAEYVW010000337.1 GCA_023429365.1 Bacteroidota bacterium | reverse complement strand
AACAAGACCGACGAAAACATCAATTGGAAAATATGTTTCATAATAAATTAATTACGGGTTAATAACCAATATTCTGAACCAGGTTTCTGTTAGCATTGATATCACGTGAAGGGAGTGGATACAGGTTGCGTATCTGGGATACTCCTGTACCTGAACTCACACCGCCTTTCCAGGGCCACAGGTAACTGCTTTCCACGAAGCGTTTGTAACGGATCAGGTCAGTGCGGCGGAAGCCTTCCCAATACAATTCCCTGGCCCTTTCAGCAAGGACAAAATCGAGATCAAGACCATTGAGTGCAATGTTGCCTGTTGCGTTTCCATAAGCACGGGTGCGGATCGTATTGATATATCCCAGGGCTGTATTTAAGTCACCGCCTGTTCCACCTCTTAGCACCGCTTCGGCATAGATCAGGTACATTTCAGGCAGGCGGAAGATCGGCATGTCCACATCAGCAAAATCCTGGCTTGATCCGTTGCTGCCGTCGCGCTTTACATTTCTAAACTTGGTTACAGCAAGCCCATCGGTGAACGTGGTGATATTGGATATTTCCGGGTTCTGGTCAGTGGTAAAGAATAACGCTCTTGAATCTGTGATCGTCGTGAAGGAAGGGTAACCCGGGAACAGCATCGGAAGGTTCTTTGTTGCACGTGTTCCGCTCCAGCCACCGGCAATCCCGAATGATCCTGCCGGCATCGACCCCCCTACGCAGGCATGTGTGAGGAAAGTGGTACCGCCATAACCCTGTGTATTCAGTCCATCATAGTTGATCGCAAAAATAAATTCGTCGGTATTGAGATGATTGTCGGCACGCATCAGCCAACTGTAGTTGCTGATCAGAGAATATCCCGCATCAATCACTTTTTTAGCATAGGTGATCGCATCGGTATATCGTGCTGTGCCCGTGTACACTTCAGCGTTGAGATAAAGACGTGCCAGCAGCGACCATACTGCACCCTGGTCCGCTCTTCCATATTCATTGCTGCGGGGCGTGGGCATATCTGCTTCGATGGCCTTCAATTCGCTTTCTATATAGTCAAATACTTCACTGCGAGTGGCCTGTGGTGGGGGCGCTCCGCCAATCTCTGTTTCTTCCGTTGCAAAAGGTGGATTGCCATAAAGATCGACCAGCACCCAGTATTGAAAAGCTCTCAGGAATCTTGCTTCACGGGCATACTGTTTAATATTTTCCGCATCGGCACCCGAGATACCACGACCCGATACTTTATCCTCCGCGGACTGGCGAATAAATTCATTACACAATGTGATCTGGTAAAGGCAGCGATAATAAAGACCTGTCAGAAAACTATTGTTGGAAGTCCAGTTCATGTTGTGAAAATCCTGGATACCCACATCACCCCAGGTTATTACCGCTTCATCGGTGCTAAGCACCTGTGCTTTCCAGAATAAGCGATAAAAATCTGAAAAACCTTCATCAATACCCTGCACATCACCATTCCCTGCGGGACCCTGGTTACCGGTGAGTGCAAAGCTTCCATAAACTTTTGCCAGCACCTGTTTGTATCCATCCGCGGTGGCATATACTGTTTCGGATGTCACATCATTGATGGGTGTAAGATCCAGCTTTTTGGTACAGGACTGTATCAATAACAAGCCGGCTACAAGCAGGGAACTGGTTCTTAAAATATTTTTTGTCATACAGTTTATTTTAAGCAATTCGTTGGATTAAAAATCTAAGTTGAGACCCAGGGCGAAGATCCTCGGCCTTGGATAAAAATTATTGTCGATACCGCCAAACACTTCCGGATCCACTCCTTTATACTTCGTGATCACAAATACATTTTGCACATTGGCCGTGATCCTCAGGTTTGTGTTCTTCCTGATCAGATCCCCGGCGTTGTACCCGATATTGAAGTAATCCATTCTCAGGAAAGAGGCATTTTCAATAAAATAGTCCGACAAAAAGTAACGGTCCCCATTACCACTGAAATCTGTTTCCAAAACATTTCTTGTGCCGTTGGCGAGGTAACCAAGCGGGTCGATGATGTTACGTTGTGTACCGGTATTGGAGAACCTGTTATTATAGAGATAGTTTCCAAAATTCGCCCGAATAGAAAATCCGGCGCTCCATTTTTTCCAGTTCACATTCGAGTAAGCACCCATAAATACATCAGCATCGGGAGCTTTATACCTGTACAGGTCGTCAACGTTTACCAGTCCATCGCGGTTCCTGTCTTCAAACAGGTCCTCGATCGGTTTGCCATCCTTTCCATAGATCTGTTGATATACATAGAATGAGCTTTTTGGATACCCAACTGTATGGATCTGGATGGTACTGCCCACACCACCAGCGATACCCCCGACGAGGTTACCGGGGAAACTTGGGTCATTCACAAAAGTGAGCCTTGTGATCTCATTCTCATTATAAGTGATGTTGAAACCAAGATCCCAAACCAGGTCATTGCGACGAACTGGCTGTGTATTGATAGAAAACTCAACACCCTTGTTTTCCATGTTACCGATATTGGCCAGGATCTCATTGGAAAAATTGGTGCCCGCCGACTGGTCGATCACGCTCAGCAGATCTGTTGTCTTCTTCAGGTAAAAATCTATCGAACCACTAATGCGGTTGTTAAGAAAACCATAGTCAAGACCAACGTTATAGGTTTCAGTCTCTTCCCATTTCAGGTTAGGGTTATAACCCGCAGGCCTGTAC
>JAEYVW010000287.1 GCA_023429365.1 Bacteroidota bacterium | reverse complement strand
ATCCCATTGTTGCTATGATGGTGGGTCACCTGATCAGCAAACTGGTGGGTAAGTTCAATATGAGTCCGGCGCAGGCCAGTAGCATTTCCAACAACCTTATTCCAAACGTTCTGAACGGGCTGGTAACCCGCACCACCAATCATGACCCCGAAAATGATGCATTCGATCTTAACGACCTGATCGGTTCCCTGACCGGTGGAAATGTACCCACTTCAGAAAGTTCACAGGCTGGATTTAACTTTCAGGGCTTACTCGACCAGTTAACTGGCGGCGGTGGCAACGGTGGCAATGTGGGTGGGTTCGACCTGCAGGATATTATTAGCCAGGTAACAAAGGGCGCCGTCGAAAACAAGGCACAACAAACCAAAGGAAGCGGTGGATTAGTTGACTTAGTTAAAGGTTTTTTTAATTAGCGGCGGGAATTGTCAATGACTTGCAAACTTTCCGCATTGACACGATTCTGGCATAGTTTTCTATTGATTATAAATACCGGATGAGATCAGTTAGAATGTGGTAGGAAGATTTTCGGTTAGCTCTTATAAATACTGCAATTAATTGGTGATCGGCTGGAGATATGTAGGGAATTATTTCTACATATTTATGGTTGAAATAACGTGTTGTAACGTAAATATACCCTCCAGGCCTTTTAAAATTTCATTAACAGCGAGCACAGATCAATGGCAGTAAATTTGCGTTATAGATACTGAATACAAGTTATTGCAATATAAATAGCAGACGATTTTCTCATAAGCAGTTAGTTTTGGTTGCGACCCCTGTTTCTACAGGGGTCTATTTTTTTATATACCTCTTCCAGCTAAACAAAACACCAGCCGCTGCGCCAACACCGTCTGCCACCACATCACCGGGATCGAAAGATCGGTTGGGTACCCAGAATTTTTGAACAAACTCCATCAGCAGTCCATATAGCAGGCAGGCAACCCCTATCCAGACAAATGGAGAGATTAAAGAGATGTGAAACGGTTTGATTTTATAATATGCCCAGCAACATGACAGGGCCATGATCCCAAACATGCCGATATGCACCCATTTATCAAACCATGGAATATGCGAAAAAATGCTTTTACTTGGAAAAGACGATTGTGGAAGTGTTAGCAATACAGTTGAAAGAATGATCCACCCTATCGCAGGCAGGTAATAATGCTGCTGATTTTTCAAATTAAGAATCTTAGATGATTAATCTTAGCGCCTGACCTCTCCTGACTCCCGACTGTTTCCGCATGTCAGGCGTTGCCAGAATCCCTGACTACTAACTACGAACTTCGAACTACGAACTATTCCCGACTCCCGACTGCTTCCGCACGTCAGACGAGGACGTCAGACGTTGCCAGAATCTCTGACTACTAACTACGAACTTCGAACTACGAACTATTCCCGACTCCCGACTGCTCCCTATCCCACCATCGCCTCGTATCCCTTCGCATCCAGCAAACCTTCCACATCAGCAGGATTATCGACTGTCATTTTGATCATCCATCCTTCACCATAGGGGTCATTATTTACCAGTTCGGGTGCATTGGCCAGGGCAGGATTTAACTCGTTGACTGTCCCGCTTACCGGCAAAAACAGATCAGATACCGTTTTAACAGCCTCAACCGTTCCAAATACCGCGGCTGCGCCTAGCGCCTGTCCAACAGTCTCAACTTCAACATATACGATATCACCCAGTTCGCGCTGCGCGAAATCGGTTATACCAATAGTTGCCTGGTTGCCTTCAAGCAGGACCCATTCATGGTCCTTCGTGTAGCGGAGATTATCAGGATAATTCATAATGAATGATTTAAAGCGCAAATATGGGTAAAAGCATTTAGAAAAAGCCCGGCGGCAGACTTATTTTTTCGCAATTCGCCGGAATATTATCGCCGTTCATGCCAGTTTTTGCACCACTGGTCGGCAATGACTTTACACTACTATGACACGCTGGTATCTTTGTGCACCTTATCTAAAAGTGGGAACATTATGAGAAAACTAACTACAATGCTGGCTACGGCCATTTTATTCAGTACGGTCGTGGCAGCACAAACCTTTCCAACCATTACAGGGATAGTAAAAGACGAACAGGGAAAAGCGGTAGATAAAACAACTGTTTCACTGCTGAACGCAAAAGACTCTTCCGTAATAAAGTTATCTGTTACTGACAATGAGGGTAAATTTAAATTCGAAACAGAGCCAGGAACTTACCTGCTCAGCGTTTCACACGTTGCCTATCTTCCTGTAATTTCCAAAGCAATTGAAGTCTCTGGCGCCGGGGAAGTATCTGCTGGTGAACTGAGCATGTTAAAAAAAGAAGGCGCACTGCAGGGTGTAACGGTCAGTTCGCAAAAGCCAATGATCGAAGTAAAGGCTGATAAGATGATCGTAAATGTAGAAGGCACCATGAACTCGGTAGGAAATGATGCCCTTGAACTACTGCGCAAATCGCCCGGTGTAACTGTCGACAAAGATGACAATATCAGCCTGGCAGGTAAGAATGGAGTGCAGGTTTATATTGATGGCAAGCCCAGCCCGCTGGGTGGCACCGACCTGGCCAATTACCTGAAAAGTATGCAGTCGGCACAAATTGAGTCGATCGAGATCATTTCAAACCCATCAGCTAAATATGAAGCTGCAGGTAATGCAGGTATCATCAATATCAGGCTGAAAAAAAATAAAGCATTCGGTACAAACGGTTCTGTCAACCTGGGCTATGTACAGGGACACTATCCTAAATACAATGGTGGTGTAAACCTCAATCATCGTAATGGGAAGATAAACGTGTTTGGTAACTACAACTATAATAATGGTAAATACCGGATGAGAATGGACATGCGGAAGGAGCAGTTTGATACACTGTTCACCCAAAACAACCGCATGACCTTCAAGAACAATTCACACGG
>JAEYVW010000224.1 GCA_023429365.1 Bacteroidota bacterium | reverse complement strand
CTGGTGACAATCGAAATAAATGGTAAAAAAAGGGATGTTGCCGCACAGATCACCAAGCATGGTTACATATTTGTTTTTGATCGCGACAATGGTAAACCTGTCTTTCCCATCGAAGAAAAACCTTTTCTCATGGAGGCCTTACCGGGAGAAGAACCGTGGCCTACTCAACCTATACCAATACTTCCCGAGCCATTCGCCAGGCAGGAATTTACAGAAGCTGATGTATCAGACCGTAACCCTGAAGTGCATGCGGCATTAATTGAAAAATTCAGGAAAGTAAAAGATAACCGGATGTTTGCCCCGCCTTCAAAAGAAGGCGTATGGATATTTCCTGGCTTTGATGGTGGCGGCGAATGGGGCGGCGCGGCCGTGGATATCGAGTCTGGGATCATGTATGTAAACTCCAGCGAACTACCCTGGTCTTTGACTATGGTTGATGCCCCTGCTATCAAACCTACACTCAATACCTTGCATTCACTTGGTCAGTCACTCTATGGAAAATATTGCCAGTCCTGTCACGGACCCGATCTGAATGGTGACGGAAGATCTTACCCTTCGCTGATCGGTCTTGAAAATAAATACACTGAAATAACCCTTGCCCAAATTATTGAGAATGGCAAAAATTTTATGCCGGCCTTTAACCAGTTTGGTAATACAGAAAAGGAAGCAATAGCGAGTTTTCTATTGAAGAAAACCAATAAAGGATCGCAAACGGTAATTGAACCCATAAAGCGATCTATCCTGGATGAAGTTCCTTATAACATGACAGGCTATCATCGGTTTCTTGACGATGAAGGATATCCCGGCATCAAGCCGCCCTGGGGAACATTGAACGCTGTAGACCTCAATACAGGCAAACTACTTTGGAAGGTTCCACTTGGAGAGTATGCAGAACTGACAAAACAAGGAATTCCTATTACGGGCACTGAAAACTACGGGGGGCCACTGGTTACAAAAGGCGGGCTGGTATTCATCGCCGCCACTAAGGATGAAAAGATCAGGGCTTTTGATAAAAAAACAGGAAAACAGGTCTGGGAACATGGGTTGCCGGCGGCAGGTTTTGCAACACCGGCTACTTATTATCTAAACGGGAAACAATACATAGTCATCGCCTGTGGCGGAGGTAAGATTGGAAACAAATCAGGCGATTCTTATATTGCCTTTGCGTTGCCCTGATCATCTTCCATATTCACCGTCACTCTCATTGCCTTCAACCCGCTTACACCCTGTAGTTCCTCGAGTTCCAGGTACTCTACCTCGGGCGCCAATATGTTTTTACTTTGCAGAAACTGAATGTACTCCTGGTACTCGGAAGCCTCCCTGGGATTTGAATACACCATAGCGATCTTACCGGGCTGGGTCAGCCGTTCCTGTGTATCCTTTATATGAACCTTGTCGAGACGTTTCTTTATTATTTCATAACGGATATTATAAGACCCTTCCACGTCGAACCTGCGCTCATCCCTTCGGAAACTGATCGAGATTGGCTGGCTGTGGATGAGCAGGAGTTGTGTTGTCTGCAACGGCACCTGCAGTGATGGAATTAAACGCTGCGTAATACGTGCTATGCCTGCCAGTGATTTCAATTGCCAAAGCCTGATATTTTTCAGGTAGAGAATATCAAAAGGATTCTTAGGTGAGATGGACTGTCCGATATAGATACTATACTCCACTCCATCTGTCCGGTATTTTTCAAAATAATGGGGGTAAGACTTTTGCATGGTTTCCTCCTCGGTTTCGAGATAGGACAATACGCTTTCATTGATCGTTGCCAATGTCGCTTCATACTCGTTGCGATAGCGGTATAGATACCCATTGCAATTATTCACTTCCTGGAAATAACGATTTGTCAACTCCTGCACTTTTGGGTTGCCTTTTTGCAGGTGTTGTAAAACCGGGGTGAGCTCATTGTTGAAAAAATCATTGATGCGGATCTCATCTTCAGCCTGCAGGCTTTTATTGATCGCTTCATGAAAACGTTCAATCTTAAATTGCAGACCTTCAAGTAGTGGCAATGACATCTGTTCCTGCAACTGTTTAAGTGTAACTGATGCAAGCCCGAGTTGCTCCATGATATCCTTCTGGATCGCTTTACTTCTCTCAAGCGAAGAATTGCGGATATCGATAGCACCATACAGCGGATACACCTCGTCAAAGATCACATTACCCGTATACATTGCCGTACCCGGCTTGTTGTGATGATACATATACATCCAGGCAACTTCGGCGAACTTCCATTCTACGGAGGGCTGCAATGCTGTAAATTTTTCTTTGATCAGCTTCTCAATCCTTGCATCAAAACTGTCCCTGTTTTTCAGTAGGGCAAGCGAGATCAGCGGCATTGCCGGTTCGATCCTCGCCATTATCTCGAGATCAATGAGGTTGGGAACAGGTGATGCCAGTTCCAGCAACCCCAGTAATCCATCATTGTCCTGCACGGGATAGATCAGGTAACTTCGCATCCCATCCTCCCAAAGCGGCCGCAACAGTGGAAATACTTGCGTTAACTGTTCATCCAGCATAGGTATCGGCATGGGTTCGGCAGTCTCGGTTAGAAACTGAACACTTCCCTGGAATGCTTTCAAACTTTCTTCGTCATTCGACTTCCACCGTTTTCCCATCAGTCCATAGGTGGTGCATGTTTCATCAAGCACAAACTCCCCGTTGAGTTTTACAAAAGGTGTAATACCCACTTCCACCTGGTTCAAACCTACGAGCGCCTGGATATTTGATTTCAGTTCATGGATAATACCGGCATCACAGGATTCCTGCCGGAGTAATATTTTCTTAATCGCATCGAGTGATTCGAGGCCTGTCACATCTTCCGCGATCCATATCCCAAAACCTTCCGCCCGAAATAATGAAGGTGGCATTGTTTGCAATTGCTTTTCCAGGTCGAGGATACGAAAAGTGTTGAGGCAAACGCCACAATCCTGTATATCTGGTAATTTATCTTTTGGATGGATATCAATAAAACGCCGGTCGTAACGTAGTTTGTAATAGCGTTTCATTCCGGTCCTGCTATCAGTAACAGGGTAAACCAGGTCAGTGTTTGCATTGAGCTGAACACCATAAAATTTTTCCATCACATGCCCATAGATCAGGGCGAACTGGGTCTGTCGAATTTGATCTTCTGACGCGTTTTCCGGCAAGAGAAACTGGTCTTCACTGACAAAAAGATCACGAAACGATCCCGACTCGTGAAAGATGGAAAACTTGTACGGCACGGAAAAAGTGAAGATATTTTGTCTCGATTCACTTACCACGGGAAATAAAGTAGTGCCGAGCAACTCCAGCAGATCGCGGTTTTCATCCAGCAATTTTTGTTCCCGGATGGGTTCCATCAATGCAGGTACAGCCTCGAACCGGTCAATTAGATATTTGTATATCCTTGACCGTGTATCCGTTTCATCATTTGATTTATTACGGAGAAAATTGACAAAAGGCCTGAATGAAATTTGGCTTTCAAGCCCGGATTCTTCCTGGCTTTGCGAACGAGAGGCTGATACCATTTTTACTTTGCGGTCAGATCGGATCGCCGGGGCAAAATCTTCCAGCATTGTAATAGGTTTAAGGTTAATTGTTCTGGCTTTATAAAGTTAGGATTAAATAAATAATCATGTTTCAGGTGGGTGGATCTCAAATTTTCGCCAGATCAATTTATCCTGGTAACCATTAATGGACCTCGGGTTAACCTTATTACCTTAGTAAAAAGCCATTTTAAACAATACCCAACCTTATTCCCTTATCCCACTGAAAAATAAGGGAATAAGGTTATTTTCTGTTGTTCATTTAGGTTACTAAGGTAATAAGGTTTTCATCCAAGTTGGTTAAAAATCATTTCACCAGTTAAAGCGAAAATTTGGATTGCACCAATTTGAAAATTTGTCCGCAGGACCCTTCGGGAAAGATAACCGGATTTACTTATGGTGATATTTCTCGTTCTTCAGGATGGTGCAGGCCCGGTAAACCTGTTCTGCCAGTATTAGCCTGACAAGCTGATGAGGAAAAACCAGGCTTGACAGGCTCCAGGTAAAGTTTGCCCTTTTAAATACTGTCTCATCCACACCAAATGCACCGCCAATCAGGAATACAAGTTTTTTGGTGGACTCGTTGGCCCTGTCCTGGAGAAAGGTTGCCAGACCCTCTGAACTCAATTGCCGGCCTTTTTCATCCAGTAAAACCAGGTAATCATCCCGATCGAGCCAGTCGAGAATCAACTGAGCTTCTTTTTTTTTCAGATCCGTTTCGCTCAGCATACCGGTATTTTTTGGAACAGGTATGATCTGCCAATCTACCTTGAAATACCGGGAGATTCGCTTTGTAAAGTCTTCGACGCCGGCTTTAACATAAGGCTCATTGTTTTTACCAATACTCCAGAACTGTATTTTCATCGAATTTGATTAATTGTCGGTTATTGTTGGTACTTATATGGTATCAATCACTAAATAATCATAATATTTAATCCGGCTTTTGAGCATTTCGCTGTCCACCTAGCATACTATCTTAATTTTGCGCTCGTCATTTCTATCTTATATAAAAAGCAGTATTTTACAAGCAAATAACGTATTTGCGAGAGGCCCTTTTCATAAAAAAGAACCGTGACCGTTGGCTCAAGAACCAGCATATGCCATCAGACGATGCTGATGAGATGGCCCGGGACTTCACACAACTGGTAGATGACCTGGCTTATGCCAAAACTTTTTACCCAGGCAGCAAAGTAACGCACTATATCAACAGCGAGGCATCGAAGATCTATCTCAATATATACAAAAACCGGAAGGAGGAATCGAATCGGCTGGTCGACTTCTGGAAAAATGATCTCCCCCTAACCATTCGCAAGCATCACAGGGTTATTTTATTTACATTCCTGGTGTTTCTTATTTTCTTTAGTATCGGCTTTTTTGTGTCGCGGCAGGATGAAACTGTAGCCCGCGGTTTTTTTGGAGATGGCTACGTGGACCAGACGCTGGATAATATTGAGAATGGAAATCCATTTGGAATTTATGAATCGGGCAATCCGATTTTGAGCTGGCTACACCTGATGATACATAATATAAGGGTATCGCTGCTGATGTTTGCGTCGGGCATATTTGCCGGGATACCCAGCCTCTACCTTCTCGCTCAGAACGCGGCGATGGTGGGAATATTCGACCAGTTCTTTGCCGCGAAAGGGCTCGGGCTGCAGTTTTTCCTGGTCGTGTTTGTGCATGGAACCCTTGAACTTACTGCCCTTATCATCTCCGGGGCTGCAGGCGTTATCATGGGCAAGAGTTTTTTGTTTCCGGGCACGATCCGAAGAATTGATGCCCTCAAGCAGGGCGCCAAAGATGGTGTCAAGATCATGATCGGCCTGATGCCGGTATTTGGACTGGCAGCTTTTTTTGAAGGGTTCATCACCAGGCTCTACAACGATATTTCAATTTTAACAACCATCATAACATCCCTGTCAGTGCTATTTGTCGTGTGGTATTTTATCATTTATCCGATCCAGCTTGGCAGGCGAAAATCCATGGAACCCGTGGAGGAGGAAGTCTAGTGCAAAGACGGCGTGATAAATATCATTTTAAATGGCAACTTCTTCGCAAAGGAATAATGCTTGTTTTTGTGTTGGTCAGTTTTCTATCATACGGCCAGTCACCTACCTGGGCGGATAGTGTTACAGAATTGAAATACCAGATCGATCCCATCATTATCGATACGGTCCCGGTGGCTGAACCTGACACAACCTACGAAGATGAATATGAAGGGGAATATGATGAAGACAGTGTGCGGGAGGACTACTTCCTGGATAAAGAGTTTACGGAAGGATTTCCAGATTCGCTTAGCATTCGAAAGCTTCCGGAGAATGTAGTGAAGGCTCTAAAAAATGATGAGGATTTCTGGTATGCGGATGGTATATTCCAAAAGCGGAAAGAAGAAAATGATAGCGGATTTCTTTCGGCCCCAATCCTGAAACCGTTCATATGGCTGGTTATCATTGCTGGATTTGTGACTTTCCTGGTGATCTTTCTCAGTAATAGCAATACCAGGTTATTCCGGAAAACCAGTAAGATCAACGATGAAGAAATTAACCCGGCGACCAGTGATATATTCAGTATAAACTACCAGGCCGAGATCAACAAAGCCGCTGCCGCGGGCAATTACAGATTTGCAGTGAGGCTCATGTTCCTTCGTCTCCTGCGGGAACTATCAGATACCGGTAAGATCCAATACCGCCAGGATGGTACCAATTTCGACTATATGATGCAATTGCATGGAACCGCTTTGTATGGTGATTTTTCTCGACTGACGAGGCACTACGAATACAGCTGGTATGGTCAGTTCGCAATTGACACTGAAAAATATGGCCACATAGCAAATGATTTTGAAAATTTCAGGCAGAGATTAAACAGGTGAAAAGATATATCCCTCATATCCTGATTGGAGTCGTGGTACTCGGTATGCTTACACTATTGCTTGGCAATACGGTTGGCAAAAACCGGCAATTTAATGACCGCGTTACTTTCCTGAAGAGAGACAAGATCCCTTATGGCACTTATGTGGCTTATGAAAGTCTGAAGCAATTATTCCCGGAAGCAAGGGTTTCATCCAGCAAAGAGCAACCTGGTTATTGGCAAGGTTTATCCAACTACGATCCCGACCAGGCCCTGATCGTGGTTGCGCCATATTTTAATGCCGACGAAGATGAAATGAAACGCCTGATCCGTTTTGTTGAAAATGGAAATGATGTTTTTATCAGCACTATGAACATATCTTATGCCGCCAGCCAGATCTTGAAATGTGATGCAAATTCGGCGGAAGGTCTGATGTTCTATTTTGAACAGACTGAAGGTGCCGACCTGATCGGCTTATCCCTGGCAAAACCGCCATTCCCATCGGGTCCCGTTTACACATATCCGGGAAAAAGATTTGACTTTTATTTTTATAAAATTGACAGTTCGACCGCAACAGTGCTGGGCTACAACAAAGACGAAAAGCCCAACCTGATACATCTCAAAGCAGGTGAGGGAAACCTGTTTGTACACATGGCACCCATGGCATTTACAAACTATTTTTTGTTGCATAAGAAGAATATCAATTACTATGAAAATATGATGTCTCTCATTTCACCCAACGTAACCAGGGTGGTTTGGGACGAATACTTTAATGCAAAGAGACAGGGGCCACGAAAAAAAGCCAACTGGATTGATGGTTTTTTAAAGCATCCCTCCCTCAAATGGGCCCTGCTTACTGCTATACTTGCGCTGCTTGTTTATGTATTGATGGAAATGAGGAGAAAGCAACGTATCATACCTGTTATTACGAAACCTAAAAACGATTCCCTGGATTTTGTAAAAACTATAGGCCGCTTGTATCACGATAAAGGTGACCATAAAAATCTTTGCAAAAAGATGTCGGCCTATTTTCTCGAGCATATCCGGTCAAGGTATAAACTGGCGACATCAGTACTAGATGAAACATTTGAAAGGAACCTGCAGGCAAAATCCGGCGCCGATAAGGAAAAGATCGAAAACATTGTTTCCTTTATCCGCCAGCTTGAAGAGACCGAGACGGTAAGTGATAAGCAACTTGCCTGGTTTCACAAACAACTGGAAAATTTTTATAAACATACCTAAAGCCGAACGGCATCCTAAAAGGAAGGAGAAAGCTAAACATGGAAGAACAAATATTTCAGCCCCGCACTGATTTAACCGCACTAAACGAAGCAGTGATGGCCATCCGGGGGGAGATCCGTAAAGTGATAGTAGGCCAGGATGAGATGGTAAAACTTATTTTGGCCGCCCTGCTTGCCGATGGGCATGTATTGGTTGAGGGAGTGCCCGGAGTTGCCAAGACCTTAACCGCCAAACTGGTGGCAAGGAGTGTTAGCGCGGGTTTTTCGCGGATACAGTTTACGCCTGACCTGATGCCTTCAGACGTTTTGGGTACGCCGGTTTTTAACCCTTCAGGTGCTGTTTTTGAATTCAAAAAAGGCCCCATATTCAGCAATATCGTTTTGGTGGATGAAATTAACCGTGCACCGGCGAAAACACAATCCGCATTACTCGAAGTGATGGAGGAAAGACAGGCGTCGGTGGACGGCCGTACATATCCTTTACCCTCGCCTTTTATAGTGATGGCTACCCAGAATCCGGTTGAGCAGGAAGGAACATATCGTTTGCCGGAAGCACAACTCGACCGCTTTCTTTTTAAGATCGTGGTTCCATATCCTAGTGAGAGTGAGGAGTACGAAATACTTTCAAAGTTTCACCAGATGGGAAATACCAAAGCAAATGAAGTAGTGAGCCCGGTATTGAATGGTGAACAGATCAATGCCCTCAAGCG
>JAEYVW010000108.1 GCA_023429365.1 Bacteroidota bacterium | reverse complement strand
GGAATTGGTCAAAAAAAGTCAATTACTTTTTTGTCTTACGCATACCTATACCGGTTATCCCATGGTGAAAGAAGCCAGGCAACTGGTTCTGAGTGGCAAGTTGGGTAAGGTGCGCAAAGTGTATGTTGAATATCCGCAGGGCTGGCTGAGTAGTTTCCTGGAAGGCGCCGATGCGGAAACGAATTCTTTTAAACAGGCCGCATGGCGTACAGATCCATCCCAAAGCGGTATGGCCGGCGGCATGGGTGATATAGGCACTCATGCTTTTAACCTCGCAGAGTATGTCAGTGGATTGAAAGCAACAAAGATCTGTGCTGATATAAATATTGTAGTACCGGGCAGGAAACTCGATGATGACGGCAACGTATTATTGAAATTTGAAAATGGCGCCAGCGGCTCTTTATTTGCCACACAGATCGCTGCCGGTGAGGAAAACAATATTAAGATAAGAGTGTACGGTGAAAAAGGCGGGCTGGTATGGCAACAGGAAGATGCGAATACCCTGCAGGTGAAGTGGCTCGACAGACCTGCGGAAATATATCGTGCAGGCAATCCCTACCTGGGAAGTTATGCCAGACACAATACGCGCACGCCCGCGGGTCACCCGGAGGGATACCTGGAAGCATTTGCAAATCTCTACCGCAATTTCGGACTTTGTTTAAGGGCGAGACTCGCCAATGAACAGCCGCAGCCGGAGTGGCTCGATTTCCCCGGCGCAAGTGAGGGTGTCAGGGGCATGTATTTTATCGAAAAAGTGATCGAGAGTGGAAAGAGCGATCAGAAATGGTTAGCATTTGAATAGAGTGCTCGTTTGAAGCCTTTGCTGACGAACTCAGTGTGAAGATCTCCACCTGGACAGTTGATACAAACTATACACAACAATAATCTGAATAAAGCATCTTAAAATGACAACAATTCAAGGACCCGGTATTTTCTTAGCCCAGTTCCTGGACGACAAGCAGCCGTTCAATAATCTCCGATCCATTTGCCTGTGGGCAGAGGCTTTAGGCTTTAAAGGTGTGCAGATCCCCACATGGGATCCGCGATGCATAGACCTTCAAAAAGCCGCTGAGAGCAAGACGTATGCAGATGAGATCAAAGGCATCGTCAACGAATGTGGCATGGAAATATCAGAGTTGTCAACCCACTTACAGGGACAACTGGTTGCGGTACATCCCGCGTATGATGACCTTTTTGATTCTTTTGCACCGGAATCGCATCGCAAGAATCCAAAGGCCCGGACGGAATGGGCCATTCAGCAACTCAAATACGGCGCAAAGGCATCGCAAAATCTCGGTCTGAATGCCCACGCAACATTTAGCGGCTCCCTGCTTTGGCATACATTTCATCCCTGGCCGCAGCGGCCGGCCGGATTGGTTGAGGAGGGTTTTAAGGAACTGGCCAATAGGTGGCTTCCGATCCTTAACTACTTCGACGAATGTGGCGTGGATGTGTGCTATGAAATACATCCCGGTGAAGACTTGTTTGACGGTGTAACCTATGAGATGTTTTTAGAAAAAGTAAATAATCATACCCGCGCCTGCCTGCTTTATGATCCTTCGCACTTTGTTTTGCAACAATTGGATTATATCCAGTATATTGACTTTTACCACGAGCGCATCCGGGCCTTTCATGTTAAAGACGCAGAGTTTAATTCTACCGGCAAGCAGGGAACATTCGGTGGCTACCAGGGATGGCTTAATCGCGCAGGCCGTTACCGTTCACCTGGCGACGGCCAGGTGGATTTTAAAAGGATCTTTAGTAAACTTACCGAATACGATTATAAGGGCTGGGCAGTAATGGAGTGGGAATGTTGTTTGAAACATCCGGAAGATGGCGCGAAGGAAGGGGCAGAGTTTATTCAGAAAAACATTATCAGGGTGACGGAAAAAGCTTTTGATGATTTTGCGGGTGTAAAAGCCGATGAAGCATTTAATCGTTCGCTATTGGGGTTGAGTTAATACTTTTGCATTGTTCACGCAGCAAATCAACTTAAAACAAATAATACATCATGAAAAAAAATCTTATTACCGCGATGGCTTTTGCAGTTCTGGTATCGTGCAATAGCAATAGTGACAAGGCCGACACAACCAAGGATACTCCGGCGGAAGAAGTTCCGGCCGAAACTGATATCACATCGTTGCCCGAGTACCAGGAAGGACTCGAACTGATCTCTAAAAGCGATTGCCTGACTTGTCATAAAGTGGATGAAAAACTTACTGGTCCTTCCTATCGTGAAGTGGCTAACAAATACGCCAGCCAGGCACCGGGCGTCATTCCCGAACTGGCTGATAAAATCGTCAAAGGAGGAAGCGGTGTATGGGGAGAAGTTCCGATGTTGCCACACCCCAATATTTCACAGGGTGATGCCGAAAAAATGGTTAAGTACATTCTTTTACTGAAAAAATAAATCTTACATGATCAAAACTATCTTGGCCATTGGCGTAACGGGCATCCTGATTGCCTGCAATAATTCAGGTAGCAAAGAGTCGACACCCGAGACAGAAACCGCAAATACCCCCACCGAAAATGTACAAAATGATGGCTGGGAACTTTTATTTGATGGCGTATCTACAAAAGGCTGGCATAAATACAAAGCTGATACTATTGGCCATGCATGGAAAGTTGTGGACAACACTTTATTCCTGGATGCCTCTGAGAAAGCTGACGGAAAAATTGTTGGCGGAGGGGATATTGTCAGCGACCAGGAGTATGACAACTTCCATCTCATGTACGAGTGGAAGATATCAACGAATGGTAATAGCGGTGTGATCATTTACGCGCAGGAGAATGAGAAATACAAATATCCCTGGGAGACAGGCCCCGAAATGCAGGTATTGGACAACACCGGTCACCCTGACGCGAAGATCCAAAAACATCGTGCCGGTGATCTTTACGACCTGATCTCATCATCCAAGGAAGTAGTTAAACCTGCGATGGAATGGAACCAGGCTGAAATCAAATGCAAGGATGGAAAGCTCGAGCTTTTTTTAAATGGAGAAAATATAGTTTCTACAACACTCTGGGATGAAAGCTGGCAGCAACTGGTAGCAGGAAGCAAGTTTAAGAATATGCCCGACTTTGGTAAATTCAAAAAGGGTAAGATCGGGCTACAGGATCACGGAGATAATGTGTGGTTTAGGAACATTAAGATAAAAAGGTTGTAACCTTTTATAGGAATTAGTAATTGGGAATTTGGAATTGGGAGTTGACCCAATTACAAATTCCCAAATTCTTTTTTATATGCCGCTGTTCTTAAAACCTTTTTCAAAAGTATGGCGGAGAAAAGGCCGTCCATCAAATTTCTCTTTAAAAGATATCAAGGGGTAATTAGGACGCCAGCCGAATGAACTGGGACCAAAATCAAGATATTTGAAGTGGTTGTTGAAAGCGTATTGAAGTACACTGTAATATGAAAAATGGTTGGCCTTGTAATTACGTCCTTCAGGATTGTCATATACGTAAAAAGTTGTCAGGATCGAGTCATTGACCCTGAATACGACAATCCCCGCGATCAACGTATCATCCAGGTAGGTCTTGAAAGTTTTGACCGTGCCCGGTATAAGTCTTTCAATTATTTTAAGCTCTTCAAAACTATGGGTGGGCTGACTAAGCAGGCGTTCCTGTGCCTGGCTCAGGAGATTATAGGAATCCATGTCAACGCCATCAATAATTTCGAGCCGGAGCTTTGTCTTATACAAAGGCTGTTTTAGCTCAGTCATTGTTTTTTTATGGATCCGGCCTCCTAACTTTTCTTCTTCTGCAAGTTCGTGTACCAGAATTATATCTGAGTTAGCGATTGTAAAACCATTATTAAGGAGAATATGATCTACATAATGTGTTTTTCCTGTCGAAGACTGAAACTGAGGTGAGGAGCCGATCCGGATCTGTGAAAACTCCCTGTGCAGGAAATCAAAAAGTTCCAAATAAATGTCTTCAATTTCCTTAAAGGTAAGATGACGATGAAATACTAACCCGCCATAGGAAGATGCAAAAGGGGAAGTAAAAATTCTTTCGTCGTTGCTGTATTGAATGGCCCCGGAAATGCAGGCGACCAATTTACCTTTCTTCCTAAAACTGATCACGATTGGCTGGATGTTGGGAAATTTATCGGCTGCATGGTATTGAAGGAATAAAGGCCTGTGAAAAAGTGTTCCATTGTCTGATTCATTAACAATCAGATTTCGCAGATCGTCACTCTCAGTCCATGAGTATTGAACGGTCATATCTGTGGTGGCTGTTGTGTTCATTACGGTACTTATTTATGTTTGTCATTCAGAATACGGCCCCATTTTTACCAGCAATATCTATGCTAAATGGGGTGCTGATAATCAGCGGATTAACTGCCTTTGGTTCAAGGCTTCCACATATTTGTCGCTTGGAGAGGTGAATTTACCGCTCAGGCGCAATTGCGGCTATGATAACTGATCAGGGGGAGGTGAGAATGACTCAACATGAAAAAATAGAAATTCTCCGTGACGGTGGTACTTGTTGTGCCGGAGTGGACTTTCGGTATGAATGAGTGATCTTGTTTCTTCCTGTAAAAATTCAACCAGCGTATTGATGGGTTCGGAACTGTCTTCCGTATCGTCAAAGGGGCAGGTATTGCCATTGGTATCTCCGGGTACCTCCTGCGTTTCAAGCACCTCTGCTGCCTTTTTAACGGGTTGCTGGCTAAGATAAATGAAGGAACTTCCAATTGTGAGCCATGTTATGGATAATATCATAAACACACTGTGGAGAAAGGAGATACGGTGATTTTTATTCGCCTTCATTGGGGCTAAAACTACACAACTTGTTTCAAAGATGCAACACCGGAGGCCTGGTTTATAGCGCATCTTTGCAATAGAATGAAAGCCGGTAAATGTCTGGCACTAAGGCTTGCGGTAATTTGTCCATAAGAATCAATGTTTAGCGCAAAGCCGCTCCCTGTCAGCATTCAGGCCAAATACAACTTGTCGGTAAAAATTGTTATTTTCCTGTGCAAAATTAACTGTTATGGATACCGGTATTTTTTCCCAAATCAATTGGCTGGCCGTTATTGCAGCCGCTATTGCCTACTTTGTACTTGGTGCGATTTGGTATTCAAAAGCACTATTCGGAACTAAATGGGCAACCCTGGTTGGGATGGACATGAATGACCCGAATAAAAATCGTGGCATGACTAAGATGTTCACCACCACACTTTTATTGATTATTGTGACTTGTATTGGATTAGCGATCCTTGTCAACCGCCTCGACCTGGTATTTCTGCTATCAGGGCTAAAACTGGGATTATTAACAGGTATCTGCTTTGCCACAACGGCTGTTTCTATCTCTTTTATCTACGAAAGCAGGCCAACCGGGCTATACTTCATCGACTGCGGGTACCATCTTGTCGGGCATATTGTTGCCGCAATTATTTTATCGCTTTGGAGATAACCTGGTTTAAACACCATTTGCTATTCCACCTTTGTGATCTTTAAAACGTTGGTCGGTAAATGGAGGTGAACGGGTGTGCTACCTGTGCTGACTACTATGTCGCCTGTTTTCAAGAAGCCACGTTCCTTTAAAATAACGATCTGGTCAAAGAAGATCGCATCGAGGCTGTCTTCTTCGTCGTAGTAAAAGGCACGCACACCCCAGCTCAGGCTGAGTTGGTTGACCAGATTACGTTTTTTTGTAAATACATATAGTGGAGATTTGGGCCTGTAGCTACTCAGCATCCATCCCGTATATCCGCTTTGGGTCATACCGATCAATGCATTGGCAGAGATATCGCTAGCTATTTTGCATGCATTATAACAAATAGCATCACTCAGGAAAGAAGGGGAGTGTGCGAGTGGTGAAAGATCTTCTTCACGGTTATAACGATACTCCGTTCTTTCTACTTCCATGATGATACGGCGCATAGTTTCCACCACCAATGACGGATGTTGTCCCGTAGCTGTTTCGCCGCTAAGCATTACAGCATCGGCTCCCTCAAGAACAGCGTTCGCTACATCGGTGATCTCGCTCCGGTTGGGTTTTACACGGTCGATCATACTCTCCATCATTTGCGTAGCCACGATCACCGGTTTACCCCTGTGGATGCATTTCCTGATAATATCCCGTTGCGCCATCGGTACTTTTTCAACCGGGAGTTCCACGCCAAGATCACCACGGGCAACCATAATACCATCCGATTCAATTATAATATTTCTCAGATCAGCCAGCGCCGAAGGCATTTCGATCTTGGCCATCACTTTGATCGGACTATTCTTTTTAGCTACGAGATTTTTAAGCTCAATGATATCCTCGGCTCTCCTCACAAAAGAAAGTGCCACCCAATCCAATTCGTGTTTTATGATGAATTCGAAATCTTCCAGGTCTTTTTCCGTCATGGCCGGAAGTGAGATGGCGGTGTCGGGGAGGTTTACACCTTTGTTAGGTAAAAGAGTTCCGCCATAAGTCACCCTTACCTGCACATCTCCGTCTTTAAGGATGTCAACTACCACCACTTCCAGTTTGCCATCATCTATCATAATCTTCTCGCCTATCTTCACATCATTGTGCAGGTTGGGATAAGAAATATAGATACGTTCCCTGGTGCCAACTACTTTTTCTTTTGAACTGAAAGTAAGTATATCGCCGGGTGCAATTTTCAGGGCGCCGTTCTCGATCTGGCCCACCCTTAGTTTTGGTCCCTGCAGGTCGGCAAGGATAGCAATATTGTAAGGTTCCGTTTTATTGATCCGGCGTATATGCCCAATGATCTCCTCCTTATTTTCATGTGAGCCGTGGGAAAAATTCAAACGGAAGACATTCACGCCAGCTTTGACCAGTTCCAGCAACTTTTCATAAGTATCGCAGGCCGGCCCAACTGTTGCCACAATCTTGGTTTTGTGATAAGCATGTTCAAGTCCCGCACCTTTATCCATTTCCGTGTGAAAATATTTTTCCGCTTTTTTCGCCATGATAATATATTAACTACGATTTGAAATTTTTTTGTGAATGCAAATGTTTGTTGCATTACCTGTCTAGCTGGCAAGAATCTTTACGATCTTCATCCATTCCTGCCCGATTTTTTGTCTTTCTTTTACCGCCTTATCAAGTGGAGTATAGTGTATTTTATTGTTGATCACACCTACCATTACATTCTTACGACCCACCATTAAACTTTCAACGGCATAATATCCCATATGACTGGCTACCAGCCTGTCCTCGCAGGTAGGGGAGCCGCCCCGCTGGATATGACCGAGAACACATATCCTGACATCGGCTGCCGGTAATCTTTGCCGGATGATCTCGGCAAGTCCGCTGGCGCCACCCACACCATCGTAGCCTTCAGCAACAACGATCAGGTTCACCAGTTTTTTCCTTTTTTCCTTCTCCGTCAGGGAGGATAAGATGGATTCGATATCAGCTTCGGTTTCGGGGATCAAAATATTTTCTGCGCCGGTGGCGATACCACTATGTAAAGCGATATATCCCGCATCGCGACCCATCACTTCTACAATAAACAGCCGGTCGTGAGCATCCATCGTATCTCTTATTTTATCGATCGCTTCGATGGCTGTGTTGACAGCTGTATCAAAGCCGATGGTCACATCAGTTCCTGCCATATCCTTATCGATCGTTCCAGGCAGACCTACGCAAGGGATATCGAATTCATTACTGAAGATCTGCGCGCCCCGGAAACTGCCATCACCCCCGATGATCACCAGCCCGTCAATACCTCTCTTAGCAAGATTGGCATAGGCTTTTTTTCGCCCTTCATGCTCCATAAAATCCTTGCAACGTGCGGTTTTCAGGATGGTGCCGCCTCTTTGTATAATATTGGCTACCGACCGGGATTCCATCTTGTAAATATCATCCTCCAGCATTCCCTGGTAACCACGCATAATTCCATATACTTCAAGGCCATGGTGTATGCCGGTTCTGACAACAGCCCTGATCGCCGCATTCATTCCTGGCGAATCTCCACCCGAGGTTAGAACTCCGATCTTTGAAACTTTCTTTGACATTAGATTTTAGAACAACTTGATTTAAAATATTTCGGGTTTTGAACCAATATTTCTTAAAAATTTTGATCAAAAGCGCATCAAAAGTAAGGTTTTGTTCTCATTGTGTGTATTTGCAACATATATACGGGATTCCATACGAATAACTGTTAGCAATAACCGATCGTTGTTTATCCCGAAGCAGCAGATACAGGCTATTAAAACGCCGATCGCCAGCGGTTTATCACTCATGTAAGTCTTAAAGTCTGTGAACCTGATTTCCTTATCTTTAAACTAAATAACATTACATGAATATGAAAAGAATATTGTTAGGGTTGTTACTGGTATCAGCCCTGGGCGTTAATGCTCAATTAAATTATCCCGACACAAAAAAGGAGGTTGTAACTGAAGACTACCACGGAACAAAAGTGGAAGATCCCTATCGCTGGCTTGAAGATGATTGGAGCGATGCGACAAAGGAATGGGTTATCGAACAAAACAAAGTTACGTTTTCCTACCTCGATAAGATCCCTTATCGTGCCGACTGGCTCAAACGCCTCGAAGAGATTAACAACTATCCCAAGTATTCATCGCCTTCCAGGAAAAATGAGTATTTCTATTTTTCCAAAAATGACGGCCTTCAGAATCAAAGCGTGGTGTATCGCCAGAAAGGGCTTAATGGCAAGCCTGAGTTGGTACTCGATCCAAACAAGTTTTCAGCAGACGGTACCACCAGCCTCGCCATGTTCTCTCTTTCAAAAAATGGTAAATATGCGGTTGTTGGTAAATCAACTGGTGGTAGCGACTGGCGGAATTTTTTCGTCATGGATATGGCTACCAAAAAGTATTTGCCCGACTCGCTGGCATGGGTTAAAGTAACTGGCGCCAGCTGGCAGGGTGATGGTTTTTTCTACAGCCGCTACCCCACACCTGAAAAAGGCAAAGAACTTTCAACAAAAAATGAAAATCACCAGGTCTATTATCATAAAGTGGGAACAAGACAGGAAGATGATCTGCTGGCTTACGAAGATCCTGCAAACCCCCAACGCTTTCACATCGCTTTTACGAGCGAAGATGAACGTTTTGTATTCCTGAACATCAGCGACAGGGGCAAAGGTAAAGATGGTAACGCGCTTTGGTATTATGACTCAAAAAGCGGGGATAAAAAATTCAAACCCATTATCCGTGAAGCAGGCGACTTTAACTATGGCTTCGTGGAAGAAGTGAATGGACGATTCCTGATCGTTACTAATGATGGCGCTAAAAATACCAGGATCGTTTCAGTTGATCCCAAAAACCCTGAACCGGCCAACTGGACAACCGTAGTACCGGAGAAAGAGGAAAATCTATCTTCAGTTTCTTCAGCAGGGGGCAAATTATTTATTACCTATATGAAGGATGTGACCAGTCGTGTGTACCAGTATAGCTTCGACGGAAAGCTGGAGCGGGAAGTTAAATTGCCTGCTTTGGGTTCGGCCGGAGGTTTTGGCGGTGAACGCGATGATAAATTCGTGTTTTATACTTTTACCTCGATCACATTTCCACCTACGATCTATAAGTATGATATAGCTACTGGTCAAAGCACAGTATTCAGAAAACCTGAAGTGAAGTTCAACCCGGAAGATTATACGATGGAGCAGGTTTTCTATCCCAGCAAAGACGGAACAAAGATCCCTATGTTTATCGTGTACAAAAAAGGTACACAAAAGAACGGGAAGAATCCCACGCTCTTATATGCGTATGGAGGTTTCAATATCAGCATGGCGCCATCTTTCTCTTCAACCAGGATGGGCTGGCTGGAGCAGGGCGGTATCTATTGCATTGCTAACATCCGTGGCGGAAGTGAGTATGGTGAAAAATGGCACGAAGCCGGCATGCGTCACAATAAGCAAAATGTTTTTGATGATTTTATCGCTGCAGGTGAATACCTTGTAAAAGAGAACTACACATCCAAAGATTATCTCGCGATACAGGGTGGTTCTAATGGTGGCTTGCTGGTGGGTGCAGTAATCAACCAACGTCCTGAACTTTTCAAAGTAGCCATTCCGCAGGTGGGTGTGATGGATATGCTCAGGTTTCATAAGTTTACCATCGGGTGGAACTGGATAGCAGAGTATGGTAGCAGCGAAAACAAGGAAGATTTCGCAAACCTGTATGCTTATTCGCCCATACATAATATCAAATCCGGGTTAAACTATCCTGCTACACTGATCACTACCGCAGATCATGACGACAGGGTAGTGCCAGCACACTCTTTCAAATATGCAGCGACACTGCAGGACAAATACAAGGGAGAAAACCCCGTGATGATCAGGATCGATGTGAATTCTGGTCATGGTGCCAGCAACCTGAAGAAAGCGCTGGAAACTACCGCCGATATCTATTCTTTTATTTTTCACAATATGAACGTGAAGCCGCAGTTTACCGGCTTGAGTAAACCGGCTGGGAAAAAAGCGTTCTGATCATTATTATCTGAGCTCTTCACAGGCCAGCGACGTTCGGTCGTTGGCCTGTGATTTTTTTTGAAATGAAGTCACACCGTATTTATTTTACCACATGAAAGTACTGATCACTGGTGCCAATGGTTTCCTGGGGTATTACCTGGTACAACAGTTATTAGAGTTGAAGATTCCTGTTGTAGCCACGGGAAAAGGTGAATGCCGGCTTCCTTTTGCCGGGGATGAAAATTTTACCTACGCTACCATGGACTTCACCGACCCCTTCGCGGTACATGATGTATTTCAAAAATTCCAGCCGGAAGTTGTGATACATGCCGGGGCCATGAGTAAACCAGATGATTGCCAACTGCAACAGTGGCAGGCCTACCTCGTCAATGTAGAAGGAACAGTAAACATGCTTTTGAACGCCGCAGAGCAGAGAAGCTTTTTTATTTTCGTTTCCACTGATTTTATTTTCGATGGAGAAACCGGAATGTATAAAGAAGAAGATTCAGCCAGCCCGGTTAACTACTATGGTAAAACGAAGGCTGAAGCTGAGGAAGCAGTAAAGGAATATGAATTTGATTGGGCAATAGTACGAACGGTGATGGTATATGGCCAACCGGTTTTAAGCAGGGGTAATCTATTATCTGTTGTAAAAGAAAAGCTGGATAAAGGCGAAGTGTATAGTGTGTTTGATGACCAGTACAGAACCGCAACTTACGTTACCGACCTGGTTGATGGTATCGTACGGATCATTGAAAAAAAGGCTAAAGGTGTTTATCATATTTGTGGCAAAGATTTTTTAACGCCTTATGAAATGGCCTGCCTTACCGCTGATCTGCTTGGAAAAGACAGAAGCCTGGTCAGGCGTGTGTCAGCGGCAGACTTTTCACAGCCCGCCCGGCGACCGCCCAGGACAGGTTTGGATATTGGTAAAGCACGGAGCGTGCTCGGTTATGAGCCGGTCTCATTTGAAGAAGGTTTGAAAAGAACCTTCGGGATGTAAATACATTTATTCCCTCTAATAACCACTAATTGAACTTGTAGATTTTCTTCACGTGAATATGTTCGGGCGCTTCGCTGCTCGATAGGCATGATACTTCGGTTCGGTCATACTCAAAGCGGACCTTTGTGCCAGGCACAGCGAGATCTGGGCTGAGTGAAATAAAAACTGAGTTACTACAATTGTAACAGGCAGCGCAGTCCAGAACCGTAGGATGTAGAAAGGGATGTTTCGAAAGATCAGGATTTGCGATAGCAACGAGCCAGGAGTCGGGCAGGCAGCCTTTACTTTCAACTACAATTCCAGACACGAGTAAACTATTTTCTTTCCTGCAGGAAAGTGACGATAACATAACCAGGAATAAAATAAGCAGAAGATTCCGCATACACTTTTTTACTCCTGACAACTCCCGGTCAAAAATCGTTGCAGGCGTTACCTACTAACCGGTGGCAGGTGTACTTCAGCCATCATACAGCGGGCGCTTCCACCGCCATTCGTTTCAATGGTGGTAAGGGGGGAGTGTAAGATCCTGTTATAGCGGTTTAGTTCCTGTAACTGCTCGATCGTAAGTGCCTCATAAGCCTGGGACGACATGACCAGTAGTTTTTCGCCCTTATTATTTTCCACCTGCAGCATATTGCCTGCGAAATGCTGCATTTGATGAAGGGTGATGACGACAAGGGACTTATTGCTGTCGCGTATGTTCTCAGTGATCATTTTTTGCTCCATTGGATCTGAAATACTTTCGAGGCAGATGACGACATACTGATCTGCTACGCACATCATCACATTAGTATGATAAATTGGCTGGCCATTGCCATCGGTGGCATTGAATACCACAGGTCTGTAATTCATCAGCCGGCAAAACTCCTCCAACGCTTTTTCATTGGTACGTGGAGAAAGACATGCATAAGCGATTCGGTTGTCGCGGTCAAGTACCATGCTACCTGTGCCTTCCAGGAATATGTTTTGGTTTTCATATCCCGTCAGGTCCAGTTTATTCTTTACCTGGAATTTCTGTTGGATCTGGTCCAGAACATGTGCTTTTCGTTCCGTTCTCCGGTTTACCGCGTACATGGGATAGAGCAATAATGTTCCATCGTGATGAAATGAGATCCAGTTGTTGGGGAAGATTGAATCTGGAGTATGGGGCAGGGGTGTGTCCTCTATAACTGTCACGTCCACTCCATTGCTTCTCAACAGTTCGACGAAATCTTCGAATTCTTTCAATGCATTCTGCTGCACACCGGATTCGGCGGTATTGACCTGAAAAGCGTTGTTGACCGCTGTTTCGGCATTAAAACCAAAACTCACCGGCTTGATCATTAATATATGCGATGTAGTTTGCATGGATGGATATTACTGGTTTGATGGTCAACTGTCAACAATTGCCATCTTTTAAGAAAATCTATCTGATCTGACCCGGCTCCGAACGCTGCTAGATATCTTCCCTCAGCAAGGGCATACTCATGCAGTGAAAACCTCCCCGGGCCCGCGATAATTCGGCTGAAGGCATCAGGATCAGTGTGTCCTCCATTTCACGGATATCCACTTCGCCGTTTTCCAACTGCCTGATCAGGTCGTGAACATGAACAACATCAAACCCCGCGTCTTTAAAAGCCTCGATTGTTTTATCATTGCGATCATAACCCAATACCACACCGTCCTTTATCGCAAGCATATTGCAGGAATCGGTCCATTGTTCACGGGCATCGTACGGGAACTCGTTGTTGCCAGAATATATGAATCTCGTTTTCTCCTCGCATTTCAAATCATTTTTACTGATATCGATCAGCAATTCCTCCAGGCTATCAAAATACACAGGGTCCGAAGGATCTTTTTTTCTGAACTGGATGATCTTAATCTTGTCTTCCTTCTTGCTTCCCTCCAGCACTCTTTGTACGGGGTCGGCATCTTCCATTTTGATCGCTTTCCTTGAAAATGCACCCAGCAATACCCACACATTCTTTTTAACCTGGGTAAATACCGTATCAATATGCATGTAATCCCTTTTCTTGGGGATCTTGATGACGGTGATCTTTTTAATGATATTTTTTTCAAATAAAACTTTGATGCACTGGTGCGCAGCTTCCATCGTTGTTCGCTCACTCACACCTACCAGGAGGTGGTCTTTGGTTACGACCATGATGTCCCCGCCTTCCAGGGTAACTTTTTTTTCATCTCCATCGCGTGGCAGCAGGAAATGATGTGAAGTATCGGGTAATTCAATAATATTCTTCCGGTAGTTTTCAAAAAGCGGGTGTGAATGGAAGATATATTTTACCAGCAAAGCTTCCCGGGTCCGAGCTTTTTTTGCGGGTTTATTAAGCAGGATATGATCATTGATCACGATACCGATATCCCGGGTGAAAATAAGGTTGGGAATTGGCGGAAACAGCATCTCTTTTTCATTGGTGGTGCCGCTGATAAATACTTTTGCAAGTTGCTTCCCGTCGAGCGAACATAAATGATCCTGCAATTCGTAGGAACAATTTTCTATCGCGCAAACCGAGGCCACCAGCTTTTGTTTGATGTCCCTGTCTGCCAGGATCTCCGCCAGGAGCCACTGCAATTCGACCACTTTATCTGATTTGTAAAACTCGTCGTGGTCCGGCTTGTAGTACTTATAATTATTACGACTGTCATCCCATTCGGAAAGTTTGCCTTTTATTTTCTCCGGATCAGCCAGGTATAGCAGCAACTTGGTGTAATAGTCGTATTCCTTTCGGCGGATGGTTTCCAGGTGTACAATATCTTCAAAAAGCCAGTCCTGCGCTTTGGAAGGCACTACCTTACCCAGGCCACTATCGGGGCTGTGTACCAGCAATCGCTTTAATAAACCTATTTCGGAGGTGACTGATATGCGGTTATTTTTTGACATAGTATAAGGATAAAGTTAACACAACTGCATGACTAGCTCATCCTGCAAAAGGCTGCTTACTAAGTTGGAATAACGTATATAAATGAGATTTCAGACTGCTACCAGCTAAAGACGCAGGTATTTAGGGCTACTGGTGAACCGCCAAAAGGGGTACAGTGGAACTAAAAGCCAGTTTTTTTGTGTGGCTGCGGCTGAAAATGCTATTAATAAAGGAATGATTTTTTGGAATGATGATCAGGAGATCGATGTTTTTATCTTTTGTGAACTGCTCTATCGCTTCGTAAAAATCATTCATTCCTATAAAATAGAATTCGGGATTAAAATCCGCGAACATCTTTTGCATTTTACTACGTTCGGTCAGGAATTC
>JAEYVW010000071.1 GCA_023429365.1 Bacteroidota bacterium | reverse complement strand
AGTTCTTTTACCCGGCTTTGCATTTTTGTCGATCACCAGGTTCAAGAAGACATAGTTGGGATTTTCAACCCGGTCGATCGATTTAAGTGTAACACCTTCGGCCAGTTTCATTCCTGCGGCAGATAGTTTATACATCGGTATCTTACCGGCTATATTTTCACCCCGCACCATCAACTGAAGTTTAGACTCCTTCATACCTGTCCACCAGTGTGTGGGATAAACCGTTGTTTGTGCTGAAATAGCGGAAGAAAATAATACAGCAATTATAACCTGCAGAAGTCGGGATATGAGTTTCATGAGTTATTTTTCTTTTAAACGCATAGATAAAAATGCGGCTACCAGCATAGAGCAACCGCCTATCACGATGGTGAAAATGGCATTACCTGAAAACAGGCTTTTTGTAAAGATCCCAAGCAGTGTAGCTGCCAGGATCTGGGGCAAAACAATAAAGAAGTTGAATATGCCCATGTACACGCCCATCTTTTTCTGCTTTAAGGAACGTGTCAGGATCGCATAAGGCATTGCCAGGATACTCGCCCATGCAAAGCCGATACCTGCCATGCTGATGACGAGGAAGTTTTCATTCTTGAAAAAATAAAATGATATTAACCCAAAGCCACCTGCAATCAAAGCGATCATATGTGTGATGGGCCTCGAATATTTTTTTGCCAGTATAGGTAACAGGAATGCAAAGAAAGCGGCAAATCCGTTGTACCACGCAAACAAAACCCCCACCCAGTTCCCCATTTTGTTATATGCATCAGAACTGGCGTCTTCGGTATTATAAAGATGCTGGGCCAGCGCAGGCGTGGTATAGATCCACATAGAGAAAAGTGCGAACCAGCTGAAGAATTGTATCACCGCCAGTTTTTTCATCGTCACGGGCAGGTGGTTGAGGTCATCCATTATTTCAACCAATGCATTCTTTTTTCCATAGCGAAGAAAAAATGCAGCCACTAATTGAAAAATGCCAAATGCCGCCAGTCCAAGCGTCAGTACATACAGTTCATTCTCAAGTTTCCTGTCTGAATATTCATTATTGAAATACAAGGCCAGTGAAAGCGCCAAACCAATCAATAGCCACCGCAGTCCCATTTTCCTAAACTTTGAAAACGGTGTTTGAATGGTCACTTCGTCATCATGTTCTTCCAAAGCGCCAAAGGATCGAAGTTGTGCCGGGGAATACTCTCGCGTACTGAGGACGGTATAGCCAATGGCAACAATAAAAACGATAGCACCAGTATAGAATGATATTTTAACTGAATCCGGAATTACACCTGGCGCCGCTTCATTTGACACACCAAAACGGGTGAGTATGTACGGCAACAGTGATGAGATCACAGCGCCGGTACCAATGAAAAAACTTTGCATGGCAAACCCGGCTGTGCGTTGTTCATCAGGCAACATATCGCCCACAAACGCACGGAAGGGTTCCATGGCCACATTGATCGACGCGTCAAGAACCCAAAGCATCAGCGCAGCCACCCACAGCACATGTACATTGGGAAAAATAAATAGGGCCATCGCGGCGAAAATGGAACCCAGTAAAAAATAAGGTCTTCTCCTTCCAAGTTTACCCAACCAGGTTTTGTCGCTAAAGTGGCCGATGATCGGCTGGATGAGCAGGCCAGTTAAAGGCGCGGCGATCCAAAGTATGGGGATCGATTCAATTTTTGCGCCAAGGGTTTGGAAAATCCTGCTCACATTGGCGTTTTGTAAACCAAAAGCAAACTGGATCCCAAAGAAGCCTACGCTCATGTTGATGATCTGGCTGAGGCTAAGGGAGGGCTTTTGTCCCGTAAATGCAGTTGGCATAAGCAGTCAGTATTGGTAAGCAATTGTGAGGGAAATTAGCTATAATATGTAATAAATACACATTTTGGATTGGGGATTTAGGAATTAGGAGTTTGTGGAGTGTATTATCATTCACATACACCAGGTAAAATATTGGCTCTCCGCCCTTAATTCCCTTTCCCCAAACAATCCGGTTAGATCACGAACCCGTTTGGAATAATGGCTCCTTTCTTGATCACAACAATTCCGTCTTTAATGGTATAAAGTGGCTGGTCTGTGTTTTCCAGGTGTGCACCGCCATTGATGCGTACATCGTCGCCGATACGGCAGTTCTTATCAACGATGGCGTTGTTGATATAGCAACGATTACCTATACCCAGCAGCGGGATGCCCTGCACCTTGTCTTTTTCAATATCGGTCAGCGTCTCATAGTAATCGCTACCCATGATATAGGTATTTTTCACGGTTGATCCATGACCCACCCGCGAACGAATACCAACTACGCAGGTATCCATTCTTGAAGCATTGATGATAGAGCCTTCGGCGATGACTGTTTTCTCCAGTGTCGTGCCACTTACTTTTGCCGGGGGCAGCATACGGGCACGGGTATAAATAGCTCGGTTATTATCAAATAGATTGAAATCGGGCAGGTCGGCGGTCAGGCCAAGGTTTGCTTCGAAGAACGAATAAATATTACCGATATCCGTCCAATAGCCATCATACTGGTAACTGGCAACCTTACATTTGTCGATGGACTGCGGGATGATCTCTTTACCGAAATCTGCGGCATCCAGGTAATTATTGAGCAGGTAGTCGAACAACAACTGCCTGTTAAAAATATAAATACCCATTGATGCGAGGTATTTGCGTCCGGCTTTTTGCATTTCCTCACCCGTATCGCTGGCCCAGTCACCAAGTATTTCCCTCGCAGGCTTTTCAATAAATGAAGTGATAAGACCTGAATCATCTTTTTTCAGGATACCAAATTCCGGTGCTTCGCGGTCGCCCACGGGTATTGTAGCGATAGAAATATCGGCGCCGGTCTTTTTATGGTTGTCTAGCATTTCCTGGAAGTCCATCTGGTAAAGCTGGTCGCCCGACAGGATCAGGACATATTCACTTTCAAAAGGAGCTATATGCCTCAGACTTTGACGAACGGCATCGGCCGTGCCCTGGTACCAGGCTGGGTTATCGGGTGTTTGCTCCGCCGCCAGGATGTCGACAAAGGCCGAACTGAACGCACTGAAGTGGTAAGTATTTTTGATATGCCTGTTAAGGGACGCAGAATTAAACTGTGTAAGTACAAACATGCGGTTAATACCTGAATTCATGCAATTGGAGATCGGGATATCAACCAACCGGTATTTTCCCGCGATCGGTACAGCGGGTTTGGAACGGCTTGCTGTAAGAGGATACAAACGGGAGCCTGCACCGCCACCCAGAATCACGGATAAAATTTCTTTTGCGATCGACATATGCAAACGTGTTTTTAATTATATCGAAAAGTTAAGCAACAAATCAATTGAAAACTCAATTTGAAATGAATTGATTTTTTCTCTTATTGTACTGACCGGTAAAGATCGATGTATTGCTGGGCTGCTGAATCCCAGGAATGATCGATGGTCATCATATATTCACGCATCCAGTGAAACAGGTCGGTTTTGTTGGTGTAAAGGTCAATAGCGCGGCCAACAGAATACGTAATATCACCAACTGATGCCTGGTCGAACCGGATACCAAATCCCTGCCAGTCTCCAAAATCCCGGATTGTATCCTTAAGACCACCCACGCTTCTTACAATGGGAACAGTGCCATAGCGAAGCGCGTACATCTGGTTCAGGCCACAGGGTTCAACACGACTAGGCATGAGTAAGAAATCTGAACCTGCGTAGATCATATGACTCAGTGGTTCGCTATAGCCGATATATGAATTGTAATATCCATGGAACTGGTGCTTTAGCTGGTCGAGCTGCTGTTCCAGGTTCGGCTCGCCCGAACCGAGTAATAAAAAGTTTGCTTTTCCATGATGGTGATAAATAGACTGAGTGATCGCTTCGGGCAGAAGGTCAGCCGCCTTCTCGCCTACCAGCCGGCCGATAAATGAGATCAGGGGCTTTTCCGGGTCGAGACCGAATTGCTCGCAGATCTCTTTTTTATTTTTTTTCTTGCCTTTGTCTACGGATTCCTCGTCATAGTTTTTGAGAAGATAGCTGTCTGTAGCCGGATTCCATACTACTGTATCGATCCCGTTCAACACGCCAAAACTTTTGCCTTTTTCGTATTCAAATAATTTTTCCAGTCCATTTGCCGAATGTTTTAATTCTTCGAGATAGCTTGGACTAACGGTAGTTATCTTTTCTGCACATTTCACACCAGCAGCCATCGAGTTTATCGAATTGTCCCATTCCAAAAGCCCCCAGCGCCAGCTATCATAAGCCGGTATCAGGTAATATTTGTCCCAACCGATCCATCCCTGGTACTGGCCATTATGTATGGTAAACATACAGGGAACCCGTCCGAGTTTATTCCTGAAGGCATAACAGTGTTTTGTCATAAACGGGATCAGGCCCGATTGATGATCATGGCAGTGAATAATATCGGGGGTATGTTGCCATTGATTCAACCAGTCGCAAACAGCCACCTGGAAGGCAACAAAACGCTCGATATCGTCGTCATACCCATAGATCTTTTCACGATCGAGTAAACCGTTTATGTCAACCAGGTAAAGGTCAAATCCCAGTTTGTTGGTCTTTTCCCGTATGATGCTGTAGTGAAACCATTGTGGCCCGATATACTGACCACCTTCATGTACCAGTTCCCATTCGTTCTGGTAGAGAAATTTCGTGCGATACATCGGCATGACAACTTTGGTCACGTGTCCCATTTCTGCCTGGTATTTTGGAAGAGCGCCGACAACATCGCCCAGGCCACCAGCCTTGGCTACAGGATAACATTCTGCTGCTACATGAATTATTTCCATTCAAAAGGTTTGTACTGAGGAATTATATTCAAATTAAGCTGTTTTTCCGATTACGCGCTGTGACAATTAAAAATTTTTCACTAGCCGATTTCTGTTTATTTTCAACTTTAAATTTTTTAAACCAACCAATTGCTATGACCGCAAAAACACCAACCAATTACGGAGCACTGGGTACATTAGTGACAGTATTCTTTTTTTGGGGATTCATTGCTGCAGGTAACAGTGTTTTCATTCCATTTTGTAAACACTATTTTAATCTGGACCAGTTTCAAAGCCAGTTGATCGATTTTGCTTTTTATACCGCGTACTATATTGGTGCGCTTATATTATTCGCCTATGGTGCATTTGGTGGCAAAGACCTGGTAGGAAAATGGGGATATAAACGGAGTATCGTTTATGGCTTGTT
>JAEYVW010000028.1 GCA_023429365.1 Bacteroidota bacterium | reverse complement strand
AGCTGTACCCGCACTATCTGAAGATTGTAGTACGAAAGAAACGGTCTGTGTTCCGTCAGCATTCTTTTGAACAGTTAACGGAAGTTAGCACCCCGCTTTTTACCATCGCTTTTACCAATAAGGGCGGTCAGCCAAAATGGATCGACCTCAACCATTTTAAAAGCCGGGATAGCGGGTTGGTGAGACTGGCGGGAACTGATTTTGACAGGCTCAGCTATACGATCAACACAGGTAATAATAATAGCGCACAAACTGCGGAACTATATTTCCAACCTGGAACTGTTCAAAAGAATGCTGACGGAACACAGACCGTTTCTTTCGTACTACAATCTTCAGATAGTGCGGGTACAGCTTCTATCACTCACCTCTACACGGTGAAGCCCGATGATTATATGATCGATTTCAAGGTGCAACTGAACGGCGCCAATAAATTACTGACTGGTGGCGTGATGAACCTCAACTGGCAGTACACTGCTTCACAGCAGGAGTCAGATATTGATTTCGAAAAACAAAATACACAGGTGGGTTATGTTGAAGACGGAGAGTTTGATTACCATACTATCGGGAGAAGGAGCAGCGTGAATTTTAATGACCCGGTAAAATGGATAGGGGTCAGGCAGCGGTTTTTCAATTCCATACTCATTTCCAAAACGAATTTTACTTCCGGTAAAATGAACTGGGAAGTGCCGCCGGATGCATCAGAGATAGTCAGCAAGACTACCACTGATATGCGTGTTGAACTTCCGGTAGCTTCTGAAACGACTGCTGAGTTCAGTATCTATTACGGTCCGGCCGATTATCACCTGTTGCAGAAATATGATATGCAGTTGAGCAAACTCGTTAACCTGGGACAGGGTATGTACGCGTTTGTACGCCCCTTAAACAAATTTGTTGTATTACCCGTTTGGGATTTTATCAAAGGCTTTGTCAGCAACTATGGCTGGGTAATTGCCTTTCTTACCCTTGTGATCCGTCTCATCATTTCACCTTTGTCGTATAAGAGTTACCTGAGCGGTGCAAAAATGAAGGCACTACGTCCTGAGATCGCTGCACTAAAGGAAAAATTTGGGAGTGATCAGCAGGCGATGAGTATGGAACAAATGAAGCTATTCAGGGAGGCCGGTGTAAACCCATTGGGAGGATGTATACCGGCGCTGCTGCAGATCCCGATCTTCTTTGCGTTATTTAGTTTCTTTAGTTCGAGTTCGGATTTGCGAGGGGCAGAATTCCTTTGGGCTAATGATCTTTCCGCCGCGGATGATGTAATAAAGTTTGGTTTTCATATTCCGTTACTGGGAAGTCATTTGAGCATGTTCACTATTACCGCTGTGATTACGAGTTTACTGATCTCGATTTACAGTATGAGCCTGTCACCCGACCAAAGCAACCCAGTATTGAAATACATGCCGTATATTTTCCCGATATTCCTGTTGTTTATCTTCAACAGGCTCCCATCGGCGCTTACCTGGTATTATACTGTTTCAAATATCATCACGCTCATCCTGCAGTTTGTGATCCAGAATTATATCATCGATCATGACAAGATCCTGGCGCAGATTGCGGAGAACCGCAAAAAGCCAAAAACAAAATCAAAATGGCAGGAGCGTATGGAGCAGATGCAGGAGCAGCAAAAGCGGATGAAAGAAATGCAGCAAAAATCAAAACGCTAGTTTCGATTCGTTAAAATACTCTTAAGGATAGCCGGGTTCATGTTTGCAGGAACCCGGTTTTTTTTGTTAAGCAACTTATTATAATTTGGTGCGTCTTTAATAAAATAGATCCTGACATGAAAAATGCCATTTCGATCATAGCCGTTGCTTCGACGCTGGTGTTTGCTAACACAAATGCTACCGCACAGAAAAAACTGACGGAAGCCACGATTTCTTATGATATCGTGATCAACACTAATAATACAACGCCACAGGTAGCGGATCTGCTTGACGGCGCCGTGAGTGTGATCTATTTGAAGGGCACGTCGAGCCGCTCGGAAATGATCAGCTCGCTGGGCACGCAGTCGACAATCATTGATGGTAAGACCGGTAATGTTACAATCCTGAAAGATTATGGTGAGCAGAAATACATGATCAAGATGACGCCTGCCGAGTGGAAGACTTCTAATAAGAAATATGAAGGCAGTACTTTCTCATATGAAGAAGACTATAAGACGATCGCAGGTTATAATTGCCAAAAAGCAATAGGCAAACTGGCCGATGGCAGCACGTTTACCGTTTATTTTACCAAAGACCTGGTACCAGTTAATAAAGACTTTCAGTACCTCAATAAAAACCTCCCCGGTCTGGCTATGCAATATGAAGCAGTAATGGGCAACCAGAAAGTCACCTATACCGTATCAAGCATCAACTTCAACCTGGTGCCAGCAGCAAAATTTGACCTTCCCAAGACGGGTTACAGGGTCATGAATTACGAGGAAACTAAAGGTGGGAATTAATTAGCGGGTAGCTGCGTTCGGATTGAAAGTAAGTTTACCGTTCAACACGACTTTTTTCTTCAGAGGAACAGTATAAGTGGTATGTCCTCTTTGGTAGCTAACCATTGTGTTGACGTTCAGGTATTTACTTTGTTGGGTATTGATAACCTGGCTACCCCGAAAATCATAACCGGAACGAAGTGAAAAACTTCCATTGTAAGTTGTTTTCTTACTGGAAAGCAATGACTTAGTTGTTCCCTTCCGGCCTTTACCCGGAGTACCCAGCATAGCGAAAGTGCCTACTGTAGATGAAGCCAGTAGTGCAAGGATGATCATTCTCCTGATAGAACGTTTCGATATTGAGTTTTTCTTTTTCAAAGCTGGAACAAATTTAACACAAATTGAAGGATAATGTCAAACCGCTCGTCATTAATTTTAATACATCTTTAACGCCAGAAATCAGGAAATGTTACAAATACGGGAAAAAATCCTGCGAATTTCTGCACACATGGGGAAACAAAATACCGGGTCGGATCGTTTTATTAACATAACTTGTTGATAGTAACGGCCAATGAGCTTTTAGATCAGAGAGAGTAAAAGGGCGCTTTATTAACATAAACCGCGAAAATTAATGAGAGAGAATCCCTACCAGGAAGACCGGGAGCAGATGCGGGAATTGCTTCGGCAATATGAGAATCTGAGGACCGGTCGCAGTCACTCCTTTATCGACGAGGAAGCATTTGAAAGGATCATCAACTATTTTGAAGAAAAAGAGGAGTTGTCAAAAGCCCTTGAGGCAGCCAATACCGCCATCGAACAGTATCCTTTTTCCTCTACCTTATTGATCCGCAAAGCGGACCTGTTGCTGGACCTGCGCCGATACCGGGCAGCGCTGGAAGTCCTTGACCAGGCTTCACTGTTTGGCGACAATGATATCAATCTTTACATCCTGCGCACCGATGCTTACCTGGCTCTGGATGAACAGGAAAATGCAGTCGGTCTGCTTGAAGAAGCATTGACGAAGTTTGATGGTGAAGAAAGGATCGATCTTTTGTTTGAACTGGCGGACGTGTATGATGACTATGAGGAATTTGAAAAAGTATTCGATTGCCTGAAAATGGTGCTGGAACAGGAGCCCAACAATGAGGAAGCGCTCTATAAAATATGTTTCTGGACCGACTTTACCGGTCGAAACGAGGAAAGTATCAGGCTGCACCAGCAGATCATCGATGAATATCCATACAATGAACTGGCCTGGTTTAATCTCGCGGCGGCATACCAGGGACTGAAGTTGTATGAGAAGGCAATTGATGCTTATAAATACGCGATCGCTATCGAAGAGAAATTTGACTACGCTTATCGCAATATGGGCGACGCGTATATCCGACTTAGGAAATACAAGCAGGCGATAGAGGCTTTGGAGAAAGTTACAGAGTTATCCAAACCGGAAGTAGTGATCTACGAAGCAATCGGGCATTGTTACGACAGGCTAAAAAACTTTGCCGACGCGCGGTTCTATTATCGCAAAGCTTCGCATCTCAACCAGGAAGACAGCAAATTATTTTATAAGATCGCCTGCACCTACTACAACGAAGGTCAATGGGAGAGTTGTATCAAGCAACTTGAACACGCGATCAGGCTGCATCGTCCGCAACCGGAATACAACCTGTTGATGGGAGAATGCAAGATGGAGCTTGGTCTTTTTAAAGACGCAGTACAATATTTTTCCAATGCTGTACGGTCGCGTCCGCGCAATGTAGCTGGCTGGGAGGCGCTGATCCGTTGCCTTTACAGGGCCGAGTTTATGGAAGAAGCGCTTGAGCAGGCGAATGCAGCTTTGCAGGTTACCAACGATAAGCCAATTTTTCTTTTCTATAAAGCATCTATACTTCTGGCCATGCGTAAGACCAGGGAGGGCATCCTGCAACTCGAAACGGCCATGAGCCGGGCACCGAGGCTGCTTAAAAAGTTTATAGAACTCAATCCTTCGAGCCTCCAACACCAGCAGGTGGTGGATGTCGTGGCCAGGTTTAAAAGAAATAAGTCTATCTGACCCATGCAGGACTTCACGCAAAGATTCATTATAAGCAATATTCTCCGTACTCTTCGTGTTTCCTTTGTGTCCTCCGTGTCCAAAGAAAGGTTACTGAGTTTAACAAGCAAATCGGGCATTCGCATGGGGTACCGAAAATTGCGTGTGAGCTATTCAATCTTTCCTATTTTTGCCCGCCTGAGCCAGGAAAGGTTTTGGAACCGACGTGCATTAACCAAATACTTTATTGGTTTTCTGAAAATGGCCAGGCCTACATATATCAACTAAAACTTGGAAAAAATTTATACCGCATGAATTTTAATCTTTCCCAGATGCCGGATCGCAACAAACGACCTCGTACTGCCGGTATCACGATGGTTATGGATAAAGGACTAAGTGTAACTGAAGCGAAAAATTTTCTCAGTGTTTCTTATCCGCACGTGGATGTGATCAAATTAGGTTTCGGTACTTCATATGTGACGCCCAATCTGCGGGAGAAATTGGAACTATACCGTTCATATGATCTGCCCATCTATTTCGGTGGCACATTGTTTGAAGCCTTTCTTATCCGCAATCAATTTGAAGATTATATCTCTGTTTGTAAGGATTTTGGTATCAACTATATGGAAGTAAGTGATGGATCGATCACGATACCTCACGCTGAGAAATGCGGATACATTGAGAAACTTACAAAATACGGAGTGGTGTTGAGTGAAGTGGGTAGTAAGGATGCAGCACATATCATTCCGCCGTATAAATGGATCGAACTGATGCGGGCCGAGTTAAGTGCAGGTGCTACCTATGTGATCGCGGAAGCCAGGGAGGCGGGTAATGTAGGTATCTACCGTGGCTCGGGTGAGGTGAGAGAAGGTTTGGTGCAGGAGATCCTGACCCAGATACCGGGTGAAAAAATCATTTGGGAAGCGCCACAGAAAGCGCAGCAACTCTACTTTATAGAATTATTGGGTTGCAATGTAAACCTTGGCAATATTGCACCCACTGAAGTGATCCCCCTGGAAGCGATGCGCATTGGACTGAGGGGTGATACTTTCGATCTGTATCTAGACAAAAAAGAATCCTAATGAGACAATTCGGACTGATCGGTTATCCACTGGGGCATACATTCTCGCAAAAGTTTTTTACCGAAAAGTTCAAAACGGAAAAACTCAAAGATTGCCGGTACGATATTTTTTCTATACCGAATATTGAGGAATTACCGGTTGTCTTAAAAAATAATCCGGCGCTCTGCGGCCTCAACGTTACCATTCCTTACAAGGAACAAGTGCTTTCATACCTGCAGGTGAAAAGCCCCCTGGTAAAAAAGATTAATGCCTGTAACTGTATCAAGATAAAAGATGGCAAACTTATCGGGCACAACACCGATGCACCGGCCTTTACGCAATCTCTTAAAAAGCATCTGCAACCACACCACAAATCCGCACTGATCCTGGGTACTGGCGGTGCAGCGAAGGCCGTTGAACACAGTCTGCGGGAATTGAAGATTTCCTACAAACATGTATCGCGCAAACCATCAGCGACGAGTTTTTCATATGAACAACTGACGGATAAGGTCATGCAGCAGTATTTGCTGGTAATCAATACCACACCGCTGGGTATGTTCCCCAATATCGTTGAAGCGCCTCAGATCCCGTATCATGCGCTAACGGCGAAGCATTACCTCTTTGACCTGATCTACAATCCGGCAAAAACACTTTTTTTACAGAAAGGGGAGGAGATGGGTGCCAGCACCAGCAATGGTTATGAGATGCTTGTATTACAGGCGGAGGAGAGCTGGAGAATTTGGAACGACCCGGAACGTTAATTACAATTTCAATTTTTTAACCGCTTCAGCCGGTACGCCTACGATTTTTTTCTTCGCATAATCATAACAGATCATACCTGTCTTGGCGATGGCCGCTGTAACCCGCCTGCCTGATATTTCTTTTTCAAGTTTATAATAAAGGTCAAAACCTGCACTTGTAAAATTGTTACAGGTTACAGATGCCAGCACTATATCACCATAAAAAAGCTCGGCTTTAAATTCGATCCCTACGTCCTTCATGATCATGCCCACGCCACCGAAATCCAGTTCTGAATAGTCATAATGCTTCAAAAACTGCATTCTTGCTTCATGGATGACGGACAGCACCGAATCATTTCCAACATGGTTGCCGTAATTCAGATCAGTAATGCGTATGGGAATGGAAGTAGAAAACTGAAATTGCCCGGGCAGGTCAATCTTTATTCTTGACATGATGTTGTTTTGCGATAAAATTAGGTGAAATGAGCGCGGTTACAATTCCCTGCTCTCGTCGATGGAATTGATCAGCCCCAGGATATCCATAAAGTTGCCAGGCGCCGGTGCCAGCGAGGAACTGGCGATCTTTTCCTGCCATTTCTTAATCTGGTTTTTGCAGTTTGCATCCTGTTCTTCACCTGAGACACAGCAAAGCAGGTCGCTCCATTTCTTCGACATCCTGATGATATTACCATCCGGCGTCATCAGCATCACATACCGGTCGGCAATATCAGGTACATAGTCAGCGTAAGCATAGATAGATTGCGACAGGTGCGGGTCCACCTGGTAATGCTGTGTATATACAGCATTCGTAACTGTTTCCTGTTCACTTTTTGCCGGTCTGTTTACGGCTCTTACAGCCCTGGGCTGTTCTCTGGTAGCAGGTTGGTCACTTTCAGTATCTGTATCGTCCTGCTTCGCCAAGTCATTAGCTTCACTGGCAGGTTCTAATGTATTAGTACTTTGATTGGTGTCAATCGGCTGGGGCACGGTTGAAGAAAATGCTTCGTTGTTTTGGTCGTTGTTGATCGCAAACCGGGTAATGCCAAATGCTACAACACCGATCAGGATCGCGGCGGCGGCGTAGCGAAATAAGGGAGTTAACCGGCGAATGGGTGCCGGTTTAATATCGCTGTCGGGGTGAATGGCTTTACTGATCTCCTCCCAGGCGGTCACTGGCGGTGTCGATTCCATCTGGTAAAGGCGTTTTGGGAAATTGTTTTGCAATTCCGATTCATCCAGGGCAGCAGCAATCCGGTCCCAGTTGCGACTGGGTGGGATCACTTCATAATTATACATTTTATCGTGTAAGCTGCTCATGACTTTTTTGCTGCGTCCTTTTCTTCAATATATTTCTTTACCATATCCTGGAGGATCACTTTGGCTCTCGAAAGCTGCGACTTGCTGGTGCCTTCACTGATACCCAGCATATCGCCGATTTCTTTATGAGTGTATCCTTCCACTACATACATATTAAACACCGTTCGGTAACCTGGTGACAGTTGCTGTACCAGTTCCATAATATCCCTTTCGGCCAGGTTGTCCAGAACGGAAAGATAATTTCCTTCCAGGGTGTTTTCTTCTTTTTCTGTTACAGGCTGCAGATACCGTTTACGCCGGAAATGTTCGATGGCTGTATTGACAAAGATCCTTCGCACCCAGCCCTCAAAAGACCCCTCGCTCCGGAAGCTCGAAAGCTTTTTAAAAACCTTTATGAAACCTTCCTGCAGGATGTCTTCTGCTTCTTCTGCATTGCCAGCGTAGCGGAGGCAAACAGCATACATACGGGGAGAAAAGCGGCGGTATAGTTCTTCCTGCATACGCCGGTTGCCATCAATGCATCCACTGATTAAGTCGCTTTCGGTGATATTTTGGTTGCTTCCGGTGTTCAACTTTTCAATTTTGGTTCCAGCTCATTCAAAAATGCTACCAGCTTTTCCGTTGCTTTCTTGCGGTGACTGAAGCGGTTCTTCTCTGCCATGTCCATTTCGGCAAAGGTTTTTTCGCTGCCTGTCGGCACAAAAACAGGGTCATATCCAAAGCCTTTTGAGCCTTTTCTTTCCGAAATGATCCGTCCTTCGCAGATGCCTTCAAATAAATGCTCTTTTTGTTCCAGCAACAGGGATATCACGGTCCTGAAACGTGCGCTCCGGTCAGTTTTATCGGCCAGTTCGGCCAGCAGTTTATCAATATTTTTATCAAAGGATTTGTCGTCTCCGGCGTAGCGTGCGCTTTTCACGCCGGGCTGGCCATTGAGGGCGTTTACTTCCAGGCCCGTATCCTCGCTAAAGCAGCTGGTTTTTGTGAGGTCGAAGATCGTTTTTGATTTCGCGGATGCATTTTCCTCCAGGGTATCATAAGGCTCGGGAATATCTATGTCTATGCCGGCTTCCTGCAGGGTCAGCAGTTCAAAAGAGGAGCCGATCACCTCCCGGATCTCTGTTATTTTGTGTTGGTTATTAGTGGCAAAGATGAGCTTCACGACGACAAGATAAGGAGTTTTTGAGTTTGTCATATATGGTCACGGAGTGCACTTAGTTTTACACGAAGATCACGCAGAATTAATCCGTGATATCCGTGTAATCCGTGGCCAATTCGTGCCATTCGTGGCCCCCACCAATCCGAGTAATCCGTGGCCAATTCGTGTAATTCGTGCCATTCGTGGCCCCCCATCCGTGAAATCCGTGTAATCTGTGGCTCAATTCGTGTGATTAGTGCGATTCGTGGCAACCCTATCCGTGTAATTTGTGGCTAAATCCCGAAAATTGTTTTGAGGCTGGCCCACAGTTTTCTTTTTTCTCCCGCATCTTCTTTCAACGCTTCCAGATCCGGGGCATACAAAAACGTAGCGTTCGCGAGTTTCTGCACCTGGTAATGCGGAAAATTGACCGGCAGACCAAATGTTTGTGGGTCTATACCAAAAAGAAAGATGATCCTGCTGTTAAACCGGGTTACCAATTCGGGGTATTGTTGGTCTTTGAAGTTATTCTTGTTAATGATCGCCACATCAACAAGACTTAGGGAACAGGCCCCAAGCATATTCGACAAAAAAGCAAGGGACCCATCCGGCAAATGCACCGCATCGGTGTAGTTTACTACTACCAGGATATTCTTTTTATTGTCACCCAGGTACTTCAGTTTAGGCTCCACAGCAAGTGACGCGGGCACTTCCGTTTTTTTGCTCTCAACCGGGGCTAGGATTTCATCCTGCTCGATGCTGACCAGTGATTGGGGGTAAAGTGCAGAGATCAAGGCTGGCGGTAACCGCAGGTCATTTAATCCCATATTTTACAAATGAGTGTTAGCTTTTTTTTGTTTCTTTGACGGTTCAAAAATAAACTTTATGACGGAGGCTTTTACAATTTCAATTACGAAGACT
>JAEYVW010000192.1 GCA_023429365.1 Bacteroidota bacterium | reverse complement strand
GCATTTCTTTTTCCAGGTGCTTTAACGCGTTGGCCATATCATTCCCAAATAAATAGATCAGTGCCATGGAACGGTTGGCCTCGGGATGAAGATCATCGAGTGTAAGACATTTCTGCAAAAACTGTTTCGATTTCGCCAGGTCGCCAAGACCCAGCCAGGCTTGTCCCATATTATTCAGCAGTGTACCACTTTCAGGATGTTCTGTCAGGCAATGTTGTAAGATCGGAATAGCCTGGTGTTCAAGTCCGCTCAGGTTCATGATCGCCGCGAGATTGTTCCAACCTACCGGATCAGCCGGGTTTATGGTGGCGGCTTTCATACCAAGTAGTAAAGCTGATTCAGGTTTATTATCGTAAAAGCCGCCGACCGCAGCTGACTGTATTTCCTTAATCGACTTTGATGCCACGAACTCTTCAACTTTCTGCGTTACCTGTGGACCAACCGCTGTCTTTAAAGCCGATTCCATTTTAGCTACGTTCTGCAAAAGCTGTTGCCGCGTTGGTGGAGCGGTAGGAATGGTTGCAATCCGCTTCATATCCAATACCGGCGCCTTTAACTGCGAAGTGGGCAGCAGGGTTTCGTCGATCGTTAAGTTGGCAGCCTCGGCTTTTTGCTTCAACTGACCCTCTGCCTGGTGCAACATTTTTTTCTTAAAAGCTTCCTGCTCGGTAGGACTCATGGCGGCAAACCGCTTCATATCAGCAACGCTCCACTTAGTGGGATCAGAAGGCAGGCTTTGTGTTTTACCCTGGCTAATACCGATCTGGTAAACAAACAGGCAAAGTATTAATAGAACAGACTTTTGCATAACTGGTTTTTGAGCTATGCAAGTTGATAATACCGGACGAGGTATGCACGATCGTATTGTTCTAATTGGAATATTCGATGTATGAAATGTGGTTGGAACAGGTTTAAGCAGCCTTAAGACTTTCTCCTGGATACCTGTTCCAACCACATAAATATTTATTTTACGTATGGTCGTCTCATTGAGTTATACCATTCTATTTTTCCGTTCTTCACACCATTGATATCATGATACATGGCGGAATCGACCCGACCATCTTTATAAGTGGAAATCTCCTTATACCAGGTTACTACATTGCTTTCTTTTAGGTCAGCTGCATACATCTTACGCCAGGCATACATTTCAATCTTAACAGAACTGAGACTGTCGCGGTATGTCTTCCAGAGATTTGTCAACTCGGCCCTGGAAAAGGTTTTGGTACGTCCGCTACTGGCGGTATATTCTATTGAATCTGCCAGTGAAGCTTCCACACCACTCATATTGCCATCAGCCCAGTCTTTATAGGAATTCATAACGGTTACCAGGTCGGCATCCGACACATCATCTGTAAAATTGCTGGAATAAAGGGCTTTGAAAGGTAAGTTAAGATCGGCTTTCACGGTGGTGTCGGCTCCCGCGGTGTCGGTTTTTGTACCCTCATTGTTGCATGCCCATAACAATAACAGCAAAACGCTGTAAGAAAGTGTTTTTTTCATACAAATAAAATTTTGTGGTTGATTTTTACAAAACGTGTTTAAATCACAAAGGATCCCTTTGCAATTGTCCGGCGTTTTGTTGCATAAAGTTTAAATAAAGACCAGCAGTCAGGGGGTGAGGATAGGACTGGATCTCAGGGGGCAATAGATAGGTATCAGAAAGTTAGCACTTGTATCCCGTCTTTTGAAAATTTTTTTCCTGCTTACATATGTTGCAAAACAACTGATCATCCCACATTTTACTGATTAATACCTGGAGTCAGGTTGCCATCTCTATCCGCAGCTTTGGTACATTTGCTGAAAAACTGCAATGGAATACAGGCAATTGGGATCATCATCGTTGGAATTATCAGTTATTACATTCGGTGCCTGGGCTGCAGGAGGCTGGATGTGGGGCGGCTCGGAAAGAAAGGATGCTATAGCAGCGATTCGTACAGCTTATGAGCTTGGCGTGACTTCAATCGATACCGCTCCCGCGTATGGGCAGGGGTTGAGCGAAGAGATTGTTGGGGAAGCGATAAAGGATTTGCCACGTGAAAAAATACAGGTACTTACCAAATATGGTTTGCGCTGGGATCTTGCTAAAGGTGTTTATCACTTTAGCAGTAAAGACAACCAGGGTCGTGATATTGACATGTACAAATATGCAGGACGTGCAAGCATCATCAAAGAATGCGAAGACAGTCTGCGAAGACTGGGCACGGACTATATCGATCTTTACCAGATTCACTGGCCTGATGATAGCACACCTATTGCTGAAACGATGGAAGCTGTTTCCGACCTGATCAAACAGGGAAAGGTGAAGCACGCGGCGGTTTGCAATTACAATGTCGCACAACTCACAGAAGCCCGGAAATATGTGGAGCTGGTTGCCAACCAGGTTCCTTATAGCATGGTGAAAAGGGATATCGAAAAAGAAGTCGTACCGTATTGCATAGAAAATAACATCTCTATCCTTGCTTACAGTCCCATGGAAAGAGGATTACTCACTGGTAAGATCAAACCCGGCCACCAGTTTGCCGAAGGCGACCATCGTGCAGGCATTTATTTTTTCAAAGATGAAAACCTCTCACGTATCCAGGCTTTTCTCGATAAACTAAGACCGCTGGCAGAAGAAAAAAATGCCAGCCTTTCACAACTGGTCCTGCGCTGGACAATAGAACAACCGGGCATCACCATCGCATTAGCCGGCGCCCGTGATGCGAAACAGGCAACAGAAAATGCGAAGGCAATAGATTTGAAATTAAGCACGGATGAGATTGCCTTTATTACCCAGGAAGTGAACAGGCTGGAATTGATCAAATAAACCGGATCTTAATTCTCCGCGAGGTTTTTCACATTCTCAAGTGCCTTGGGCCAAATATTGGAAAACATTTCTTTGAACTCATCATTGATATCCATGTCTATGAGTAACTCTGTTTTTCCATTCACTTTTTTCAGCGTATAGTTCTCACGCGCCCCAGCCCATTGCTTTACCCTATCACTGGTTGTATCTTCCACGCCGTCTTTTACTTCCCCCAGGTGTTCGATCGACATATACTCGTTGGGCCTGTTCTCAGCCACCCGGGATACCATTCCCTGCCCACTTCCATCGAGGAAAAGAACTTTGCTGCCTTCCTTCCAATCGGTTACAGCATGAGATTCTTCGCTGAAAGCCGAGGTCCATTTACGATAAGTTTCATCATCCCAAAGGATCTTCCAGATTTTTTCTGGTGTTGCAGCGATGGTTGTTTTGAAATTGAGCTTTTCCATGGCAATACAAAATTTGATTATGTAAAAACGTTGATGTCCATACAAAATTGGCTAGTTATAACCATTCCAAAGCGGTGCAATTGCGACAATTTGAGGGGGTGGATATGAAAGGTGTTTCAGGTTAGTTTATCTGGACATTTTTCGGAGGTTAAATCAAAAAAACGAAGAGTTGCAATTAATTGTAACGCCTCACTTGTACTACTACTGAAGCCGCTTTTCGATATATTATCGTATAAACTTTTAGACTACTAATGGCATTATCTATCGTATTTGCCGGTCATTTCTACCATGCCGTCCATTGATATAGTTTCACTACCTTTCGATTAAAAACAGCCATGATCTTCGTCTACATTTTTTTTGGCCTTATTATCGCCTTGTTTATCATTGCCGCACTGATGCCAAAATCTTACAATATCGAAAAGTCTGCCGTCATAAGCAAACCCGTGCGGGAAGTAATGGAACGTGTTGGCAACTTAAATGAATATGCAAGCTGGAATCCCTGGCAGAAAATGGATCCAGGTGCGCAAAAAACAATAACCGGCTCACCTCATAGTCCCGGACACAAATATGCCTGGGAAGGAAAAAAAGTCGGTGCCGGCAGCCTGACGCTTCTGGATATCGATGATCAACATATTCACTTCGAATTGGAATTTCTGCGTCCCTGGAAATCAAAAGCCAAGGACAACTGGCTGTTTGAACCCTGGGGCACAGCCGAAACAAAAGTGACCTGGCAAAATACAGGCGAACTACCCTGGCCTGTTGCCAGGCTTATGGGACCTATGCTTTCTAAAAATTTATCACACCAGTTTGGTGTAGGCCTTGAAAATCTAAAAAAACTCTGCGAGGGCTGAAATAGATCTTTCTGAATCTTACTGTTTAATGTTAAATGATCGGCCAGATCTGCGTTTTCTCTTCTTATCAATAATTCATCAATTCCCACAACCGCATAAACCGTCCCTACAGGACGGATGACATGTTCGGGGTTCGTTGGAGCTACCCATAAAACGTCCCTATGGGACGTATCAATGCGAAGCCAATGTTCCACCACACGCAACAATGATCGCGGATGATTCGAATTTTTATCCCGAAAAGAATATGAAAATTTGGGATTCCCCCGCGTCCCATAGGGACGTTTTATGCTGTGAATTTGCCGACGTCAATGAACAAAATTCGAAAATGTTTGATCTAAATGGTTCAAAACGTCGTGCCTACGGCACTCAAATTTGCCTGAGGTCGTTCGGGCTACCAAAACGCCGCCCCGAAGGGGCTTTGATCCCGAATGATTCAAATTGGTAGTTCAAACGGCATTTTTTATCGGAATTAATTTTTGCCCAAACCTAAAGACAAGGTGATTATTTTAAGATCGAAAACACCAAAGTGCCGTAGGCACGACGTTATGGTAGAATACAAATTGCCCCAGGAGGAATGAACCCCGTAGGGGTGACGTAATGGTGGATTCGTAATGAGAATAATTATTGAAGGTTTGATCGGCACATTGGTACAAAACGTCGTGCCTAGGCACTCAGATTAGCCGGGGGCATTCGGGCTACCGATCGATAACCAACCTCCCATCGGGAGGTTTTATGCTGTGAATATGCCGTCGCCCATGAATAAACCGTAAACCAATATCAAAATTACATCAATTCCCACAACCGCATAAACTGTCCCTACAGGACGGATGACATGTTCCGGGTTCGTCGGAGCTACCCATAAAACGTCCCTATGGGACGTACAGCAGGAAGTCTATCACCCTCTTGGATTTAGATATACTCCGAGAGGAATTGAATCTGAAGGGCCCGCAAAAAAACTTCTAAACTTCGGAAACTCCGCGTTCCATCGGAACGCCTTACGGGTAGAAAACCTTAACGAACATAGAAAACCAACGTCCCATCGGGACGTTTTATGACTATTTAATCGCTCCTTATTATTTTTATACAATGAATGGCTATAAAATATCCGTCCTGAACAACAAACTTAGAGGTGTAGTGAGTATATCCCTATCGTTAATGATGATTATCCAGCTGACGGGTTGTTATGTGAGCAAAAACCCACTGCGTGACGAATTAAAGGGCCTGCAAAAAGGAAGGGTTACGGAGGATACCAGCTATGTGTATGCCTTGCCCTATGAAAAAGGTAAGAAATACTGCATGCTGCAGGGTTATTTCAGTCCGTTTACCCATAAAGAAAGAGCTGCGCTGGATTTTAAAATGAAACGGGGTACTAAAATTTGTGCAGCCAGGGGTGGCGTCGTGGTAAGGTTGAAAGAGGATGGAGATCGTGGGGGGCTGAAAAGGAAATACAGGGCTTATGGAAACTATGTTATCATACAGCATGAAGATAGTTCAAGGGCCGGCTACTGGCATTTGCAAAAAGATGGTGTGTTGGTAAATGTTGGCGACACTGTTCGTAAAGGTCAGGTGATTGCTTTGAGCGGTAAGACCGGCTATTCTGCCATTCCACATTTGCATTTCCTGGTATGGTCTTCAGACAACCGGCGTCAGTGGCGACAGGTGGGAACAAGATTCCAGACGTCTAAGGGGATTAAATATTTGCGTCCTCTTCGTAAATACAGGAATGAATAGTTTGTAGTTTATTCCTTGACTCTCGAAACCGGGTAACAGACTTTTTCTTCGTTTAGCCAGCGTTCCAGTATTTGCCATGTTGATGACTGCAGTTGCGTTTCAAAAAAACAATAGTTTTTCTTTCCGTTCAATCCCAGTTCCTCGGGATGAAGATGAAACCATGTAATACATGCACTGGAGAAATAGCTAAGCAGTTTTCTAACAGCTCTATCGGGTGTCATCCAGTCGTTGGAAAAACTAAAAGCAAATAATGGGACCTCAAGCTTGCGGTAATTATTTTCCGGAAACAGGTCAAACAGGCCATTTGGATTCTCACTCCAGTTGGCCAGTTCATTCATCACACCCTTCGGGAGATCGCGACGCATGCCCAGGCGTGAACCCGGAAAATAGCCAAACCATTTGTTGGACAGCCTGGCAGCGGAATTCAATATCGTCATTTTCAATTTGCCGCGCCAGGACCAATATTTTTTACACGAAAGCGAGCTACTGATCAGTCCGAGTTTGTTGACATACTGGCTGGCCTGTGCCAGTCCGATCAATTCACCACCGATGCCGTGACCGATATAGATTAGCTCTTTATTGGGAAAAGCTGACCTCACAAACCGGATCACTGCGTCAGTATCCTGAACAGCCCATTGCTGCAGCCCCGCTTCAAAATTTTTGAGGAAATCCGGCGCCGAATCGCCAATGCCGCGATAGTCGAAGGTGACTACATTGTAGCCCAACTGCTGGAAATGGATAGCGAACTTTTCATAATCCTTCTGAACCACTTCAACCGCCGGTGCAATAATCATATTATTTGCATCGGGGTTTGTGGACGGATAGTTGGTGACCGTAATAGAACGGCCATCCTTTGTCCGGATCTGTACTTTCTCATGCATGATTTTCGCCATTAACCTTGTGAACGCAAGGACAAATATGTATAAACCTGTGGGCAAAAAACTGGCTATTGATCCAAACGACCGCCTGTTTGAGTGAAACAGCGCTTTTTTGAGCCGGATACGCCCCCTTTAACCCAATAATTCCATCAATTCTTCGCGCTTGCTCTTTGATACCAGCACCTTCATTTTGTTTTCCATGACCAGGTATCCGCCATCCCCACGGATGAATTCCTTAACGCGTTTCAGGTTGATAAGAAAAGAATTATGGGGTCTGAAGAAATCGTAAACGGAAAGCATTTCCTCAAACTCCCGGAGTGTTCGGGAGATCACTTTCTTGCGTCCCTCGGCCAGGTACACATTGGTGTAATTGCTATTGGCTTCACACAAAATGATCTGGAAGGGGTCGACAAACTCAATGCTTTCCTTTGAAGCCAGCGCGATCTTGCCGGTTCTGCCTTTTTTTTCCGCCTGCACATTATTCAGTAAGGCTTCAACCTGTACGGGTGGAATTTTTTGTGAAGCCTTTTTCAAATGCTTATCGATCGCTTCTTTAAGATCACGGTTTTGCACCGGTTTTAGTAAATAATCGAGTGCGCTGAATTTAACAGCCTGTATCCCGAAATTATCGTAGGCAGTGATGAATATAATGTCAAAGGGGAGATCGCGTCCGAGTTCTTCCAGCACATCAAAACCGGTCAGCATCGGCATCTGTATATCCAGGAATAAGAGGTCGGGTTTATTTGACTTCAAATATCGGATGCCTTCGGCGGGGTTATCAAATGAGGCTTCCACCGTCACATTCGGACAATAATTTTCAAGCTTCCACTTCAGCGTGTCGATGCTGTGCTGCTCATCATCAATAATTACTGCTTTTATCATGCTCATTTTCCACGATTTTGAAACAAAAGAATATTAGATCGGTATCACCAGTTCTACCCGGGTACCCGTAGCATTGCCACGCGCATCGTGCAGGTCAATGATCTGCATACTGGTATTGGTCCTGTACAATTTGTTGATCATTTCCATACGGTCCCTGGTGATCTGCATACCCATGGAACGCTTCCTGTTGCCTGGATGCTGGGTGCGTATGGTCTCGGCCTTTTCGCGACCGATCCCGTTGTCCTGTATCACACAAAACAGATTGTTTTCATTTTTTGAGATCATGAGTTCCACCTTACCCTGGCCTCCTTCATTTTTGTGCATCAATCCGTGCCAGATCGCATTTTCAACATAGGGTTGTATCAACATAGGGGGGATAAGAATAGCGGAGCTGTCGATACCGGGTGATACTTTTATTTCGTATTCAAACCGGTTTGCAAAGCGGAGCGACTCCATTTGCAGGTAAAGGTCCAGCGTTTCTAATTCGTCTTTAAGGCTGATATAGTTTGATCGCGAATTCTGAAGTATAAGTCGCATCAGCCTTGCAAAGTTATTGAGGTATTCGGAAGCCTTATGCGATTCATTGCGGATAATGTAACTATCAATGGAATTAAGACTATTGAAAAGAAAATGGGGGTTCATTTGCGCCAGCAGGGCGCTCATTTCTACATTGGCCAATTTCTTTTCATACTGGGACCGCAGTTGTTCTTTCTTTTTTATCTGGTCCACGCGGTACCGGTACAGCCACCAGGCCAAAAAAGCCAGCGCTAGCACGGCTGCGGTCTTAAACCACCAGGTTAACCACCATGGCGTTTCAATGGTCACCGGCAGTTCGAGCATCGTTTCATTCCAAAGCCCCTCGTTATTGGCAGCACGAAGTTGAAATGTATAATTCCCGGGGGGAATATTCGTGTAATTGGCCAGCCTGTCGCCCGTAGCTTCTGTCCAGCTATCAAAACCCTTTAATCGGTATCTGAATTTTACATCCTCGGCCATGGTAAATGCCCGGGCTGAAAATGATATCGACAGGAAATTTTGTTTGTGATTGAGGTTTAAATGCCCCGAACTGAACATCGATGATTCCACCGGGCGATTGAGGATCCGAACCTGCATGATGTAGGGTACAGGAATTTCACGGTTGCGTCTGAGTTCGGATGGATTAGCCAGGGTAATACTATTTCGACCTCCAAAAATCATTTCTCCCGAGGGAAGAAATGAAAAATGAAAGAAATCCGGGCTCTTGATACCATAATTAAAACTAAATACACGAAACGGTTTATCGGGATCATCTATTTTAAACAAGTGATGATCGGTATAACCCCAAACATAACCCGAGCTATCCGTAGCCAGTCGATAAGACCTGCTATCTACACCTCTTTGCTTTAAACTGATCTTTCTTACCAGGCCTTTCTCCGGTGCATTTACATCGGCATAACCAATCCATACATCATTGGTATTGACCCAAATCCTTCCCTGCCTGTCTTCCGCAAACCAATTAACATAGGGAAAGCTTTTGTCCTGGTCCTGCCTGTATAAAAACACCACCAATGTATCGAGCGCTGAGGCGTAGACACCAAAACCATTCTCGCAGGCAAACCATAGGTTATCATTGCTGTCAGCAAAAAGATTAAATGGTCTTAAAGCATGGGTGGAGTTGAGATTCCGCAGCTCATTTCTGAACACCTTGTCTTCGCCTGTGTTCAAATCTCTTCTTACCAAACCATCCGCATTGGCGGCAATCCAAAGATGACCTTTGTTGGTAAGAAAGACGTCGCCCCATTGATTGAACTGAATTTTTGGAGGTTTGGGATACCTGGCTAATCTTTTTTCATTTTTTCTATAAATGAACAATCCTTCGTCGGCAGAGATAAAATAATCGCCGCTCGCAAGTTTGGCAAAACCCCGCACCGTCAGTTGCTTCAGATTCCAGGCCTTCAACTCGGGAAATGTATGTCGCGAAAACGAATTCGTTTGCCGGTCAAACAGGTAGAGCCCATTGCATTCCCTGGGCAGAACGGCAATTTTATTTTCCGATTCCTCGGGCGTGATATAAAATGCAAAACCCCAATTCGCTCCGTAAAGTTCGTCGTAGGCGTACGTAGCGAACTGCTGCATGATCGGATCAAAGTAATGGATACCGTTGATCGTATTCAGCCATACTCTGTGAAGGCTATCAACATACTCAACGCCATAAAACTCGCTCTTGGGTCCATTGTTGTACTTGTGTAGACTGATAGCTTTTTTCCTGGTATCATACACCACGAGACCCGCCAGGGTTGTGATCCAGATCTCGTGATCGCTTTTATGCACGATATGCGAGATGGGTGTAGCAAGGATGTCGACACCGGGCCCGCTCTTAACCTCCAGCGGTGTCAGCGTCCTGGTTTTCGGGTCAAACACATTGACACCGGCAGACCAGCTTCCAACATAAAGCAGTCCGTCGGAATGATGGTATAATCTCCTGAAGGCATTTAGTGAGACCTGGTAGTCCTTGTCCTTTTGAGGAAATGTGTACCATTTTACTTCACCTGTCTTTTTATTTATCTCTTCAAGGCCTGAAGGCGTACCCACCCAAACAATATTGGCATTATCATAAGAAGATGCAATTGATAATATCGAATAGTTTGTAGCCAGTGCCGGTAGAATTGGTGTATACGCGCTTTCGGAATAGGAAAAAAAACGAAAGTCATTAAGCGTTGTATCAAATAGCCATACGCCCTGTGAACGTGTACCTGCCCATAGATCATTTTGACTATCTATATAAAGCACCACGGCACCACCATCAAAATCATCATTTAAAGGCCCGGCATTTTTATTGGCGCTGATCTGGTAATGT
>JAEYVW010000185.1 GCA_023429365.1 Bacteroidota bacterium | reverse complement strand
TCGCGGTGATGAATAACCTTGACCCGGCTACGACATATCATGTAAGGGCCTATGCTACAAATAGCGCAGGCACTGGTTATGGAAATGCCATCAGCTTCACCACCACAGCGGCCGATGAAAACCAGGTTACGTTTGTGTACAATGGCGCTACGGTGACTTACGGTGTCATCACCAGCCCTACCACCGGCAGAAAATGGCTGGACCGCAACCTTGGCGCCAGCCAGGTGGCCACAGCGTATAATGATTACAGGGCATATGGTCATTTGTTTCAATGGGGCCGTCCTGCTGACGGGCACCAGTTGATCAATTACTCCAACGGTACCTCGGGATCACCTGTCAATGGAAAAACAAAAACCCTGGCAACCTCCGACGCACCCGGACATACTACATTTATCACGCCCGATAATACCGTTGAGCAAGGCGGTGTATTTATATACGACTGGCGCGACAATCAAAATACCAACCGCTGGGCGATCAACAGTCAGGGTGCATGTCCTACGGGCTGGCATATTCCAACGGCTGCAGAATGGGCTGCCGAAACAGGAATCACTAATTTGAGTACCGCATTCAGCCAGTTAAAACTGACAGCTCCCGGATATCGTTATGGTGATTTTGACGGGTCCAACAGGGACGGTACAGTAAGATCGGTAGGCAGTTTTGCTTATTACTGGAGTTCATCTGTCTGGCCCTCGGGTGCAGGTTTCTCCAGCTATAAGGATATCTCATCGAATGACAGTTATTCCGATCTGCTGGGCAGGGCTTATGGTTGCGCCATTCGCTGTATAAAAAATCAATAAGAGTTTACATATGTTTATGATGGGGAACAGTTTCTGTTCCCCATCATCTTTTTGTTGATACCTCAAGACATTAATCTTACGAATAATCTGGATGATTTCAAGGTTGAAAAAACGGATTTTTCGGTTTTTTTTCCCCTTGTTCCGGCTCCCCCATGTCTCAATTTTAACATGTGAACGCAAGGCTGAAGAATCTATCGGCTGGCTTTATTTCAAATCAAAAATCTAAGGTTATGAGAAAGATCAAAATTTCAAAGACAGGGGTCGCTGTGTTTTTCTTTTTTTCCATTCATCTTTTCCATTCCTGTCAAAAGGAATCGACGCCAAAAATGCCCAAACTGCCAAACCAAATTGAATCCACTGTATCTAAATGGTTAAATGATCTCAGGCCCGGCGGCAATGCCGGGAAGATCAAGTGGGTGACTAATTTAAAACAGGGTATTGATTACTCCCGGGCTTATAGCCAGGAAGCGGGTGCGGATAAACTGATCGTCGTTCCGCTGAAAGAAAACTTCGAAAGCAAATTCAATCCAGACAAAGACATGAGTTCCTTTCTTGTTTTACGGGCAACCGGCGCCAATATTATCAAACGTGCGAACATTGTTCTGTTCAAGCCGGGGAATAATTCAGAACACATATCACAAGTTGCATTTAGTAAAATGCTTAATACTGGTGACATCACAGCAGATGGTGTGGTTACCTTATTAGGGATCTGGGATAAACACCTTTACAATGCGGTTTTTAAAGACAAATCGGTTTCATCTGTTTCTACCTATAAAAAATCTGCCACTGCCAACGCATCAGCAGCCGCACGACCCGAGTGTACGGCCTGGTATCTTGTTACCAGGTATTACGACCAATACGGCAATTTGACACATATTGAAGAAGAACTGGTATCGATTGATTGTAGCGGTGACGGTACTGATACAGGTGACTCCTCCGACCCTGATAACCCCGGCGGCGGCGGTGGTGGAAATGGTGGTAGTGGCGGAGGTGACGATATGGATTGTGACGCGATAGCTGCGAGCGTCGACTTTAGATCAACTTCCGAGAAAATAAGAGTAACGGTTTGTGGAACAGGGCCTAATACAATCACAAAATGTTATGAATGGAAGATTTTCTCAGTTAGTGGAGGAATATTACTTCCAATGTATTTTGTTAGCATTGAAGAAGGTGTTCAGGTCTACAATGGTAAGTACTGGGCATTTAAATCTTTTGTCCACAAGGAAATAATTAAAAAAGGTATAGAAATTCTCTACACAGCAACGATTTCGAATGTGACTGCAATTCCTTCGTTGCATAAATCGGGCTTACCCTTTTATAATCTCGCCCAGATGTACCTCATTTATGGTGTGCGAGTTAACGTGGTTTGTGATGGTGTGCCGATAGCATTAAGTGACAATGCAAGTTCGCAATGTCAATGGTTCGTCTATGAATAAACAAAATAAATAAGTATGAAACTCCTGGCACTCGCACTTGCACTCTGTTTCACAGGTTGTATGGCTCAAAGTCCTTCTCCATTAAATGGAGCTTTGGAAGTCACAACTGTTTTGGACCTTCATGATAAGGACTATAATCCACATCGAGTACATCGAAAGTTCTACGTCATTGAAAAGGATAGCCTCAACATCTTTAGGGTTCCGTCATTAGAGCTTTTTGGTAAAACCACCGTGGATGATTTTGGTAACCTTGAAACCGCAATAGACAGTGCAGAGTACCATTTCTATCACGTTCTCTTTAAACCGGGTCAAAAATTTGGATATACTTGCGATTCTCTTGGCCGGGATTGGCGAAAAATCCCCATTGACTCCTTCATCGCCACCAACGTCGAGTATGGACTTGACGTTCTGGTCGACAGATTAGGTAACAATGATACCCTCGTATCCAAAGCAGCAAGTGAGGATGGAAAAGTTCTTACAGAAAAATATGCTACCAAATCAAAGCCTAATCTGACGTATAGCGACTCTACGATCGCAGTGTACGATGGGAAACTGAATCATTACCGTTTTTCTTTCTCGCCACGCGCCGACCAGGCCAAACAAAGAAAACTGCGTCGATTTGTGAAAGTGTTTAATGCTGACCCGGCTGGCGAGTATATGTTCTTAAGAGAAAATCGGTACTATGTATTCGAGATAAAAGAAGTAGACATTCCCAAACCGGAGATCATGGACAAGCTGGTGAGTATGTACCATGATCTCGAAAAAAATAAATCCGGGCACTAGCAGGAGCAGGAGTTTCGTGTATGCCAGAGATCTGAGTGAGGCTGGAAGAAGGGCGTCAATTGACGCCCTTCTGTTTTAGGACATACCTGATCCTTTGTTGTACGTGCCTAGATGTGAAGTGCATAACTAAAACTCCCCCAATTCCGCCACACGTTTTGCATTAATCTTACATTTAGGTAGCGTTATCTTTTGATACCTTAAAAAATGCTCGCTATGATCATGGTACATGATATTTTCGTTTGCAAACCCGGTAATGCTTCGAAAATCGCAAAACTCTTTAAAGAGTGGACAGAAGTCTCTCCAGAGAAAAACACGAATGTAATGACCGATATGACTGGCCAGTGGCACCGCGTTATCGTCGCATCCACTTTTGATAGTCTCGCAGCCTACGAAGAAGCCATGAAGACCATGGGACAGACTGACGCAGAAAAAAAGGTGATGGAGAAATTCAAGGACATGAACGAAATGTATGTCTCGGGCAGCAGGGAGATTTTTAAGATCTGGTGATTGGGTCCGAAATGGCACTTGCTATGTGATGAATTTGTAGCTACAGTCGTAAATTTTACTTTATCACCCATGCTGCCAACAATATCCCGATGCACTTGCAGTTCTTTTGCACTGTGTACCTTTTTTAGTTACGGCCTGGCAGCGCTCTGTCTGCCGAACCAATTTAATGGAAGCAGGGCGTTGATTTGTTCTTGTTGTTCCCATCACTTTAAAACCCTGAACACTCGCAAAAGAGTCAATCCTCTGTTCAAGTTGAGTGATTCGAAGATTTAACTGATCGATTTGATCCTGGCTA
>JAEYVW010000372.1 GCA_023429365.1 Bacteroidota bacterium | reverse complement strand
TTCCGTCTGAACTATGATTTATTTGATTGAATGAATACTATGATTACACTGTAGGAAGAAAATAATCATAGTTCAGAAATCCATTCGTCCGAACTATGATTTTTGTGATTGAATGAATACTATGATTGAGAATCGCTTTCTAAAGGTAACAATCATAGTCCTCAATAAATCATTTTAATCATAGTTCAGAAATCCATTCGTCTGAACTATGATTTTTGTGATTGAATGAATACTATGATTACTCTGTAGGAAGAAAATAATCATAGTCCTCAAATAATCATTTTAATCATAGTTCAGATAACTATTCGTCTGAACTATGATTCTTAAATAAAAGAAATGCTGTGATAAAAAAAGAATACCCCGAAAGTGAATTAACAGGCAAAATCATTGGCTGTGCCATGGAAGTGCATCGCATACTGGGTAACGGATTTCAGGAAGTGATCTACCAACGGGCATTATCTATTGAAATGGCTAGCCAGGGCATTTCATTTAGCCGTGAACATGAAATGGATATTCTATACAAGGGCCAACAAATAGGTCAACGCAGGGTTGATTTCTTTGTTGAAGGTAAAGTAATGGTAGAAATAAAAGCGATTGTGCAGTTGGAAGATGTGCACCTTGCCCAGGCAATTAACTACTTGGAAGCCTATGGCCTTGAAGTTGGTCTTTTAATTAATTTCGGAAATACAAGTCTTCAATTCAAGAGAGTCATGAAGCAAATAAAGAAATCATAGTATCATTAATTCGTCTGAACTGTGATTTTTGTGATTGAATGAATACTATGATTAAGAACCCATTTCGGGGAGAAATAATCATAGTCCTCAAATAATCATTTCAATCATAGTTCAGACATCCATTCGTCTGAACTATGATTTTTTTGATTGAATGAATACTATGATTAGAACCCGGGGAGAAATAATCATAGTCCTCAAATAATCATTCTAATCATAGTTCAGACAACTATAAAAAAAGCGGAGCCTTCAGCTCCGCTTTATATTTTGCTTTTAGTTTGTACCTACGCTATTATTTCAGGTATCCATAATACTCATCATCAGTTGCTGTATCCCACCACACCGGCATGCTCCAGATATTGGGCTCGGCAGCATGGGCGTTAAGGGCCAGGGTGTTGATAGAGTTGTACTGGATTTCATATACCGGGGGTAATGCCCAACGACGCATCCAGTAGCGTGGATCAGTGGGGCCGGCGCCGGTCAATTGTGCGTTACCGGTAAACATGGCTCCACGCTGGTAGCCCGGATATACCACACCAAAACCACCTACATTACCTGCACTAAAATTGAAACGACGCATGTCATTCCAGTTTTCAATGCTGGCGCCCATAGCGATATATTTTTGCAGCATGATGTCTGCCATGGTCAGGGCACCTGCACCCTGTACCACCGCGTCGCTGATCAGGTAAGCATCAATATCGGCCTGGTTCATCGGCGCCATATCCGGGTTTGTAGCGGTAAAGCCACTACCCTGCCAGTCGATCAGTTTGGCTTGCATCATATTAATATTCGCCTTGATGCCATCGAGATAGGCGGTATGCGCACTGGCGGCATCACCCTTTCTCATATACACTTCTGCTTTGATAAAACACATCTCGTGGTAGGTCAGGATTTGCTGGTCGGAAACAGGACGGGTCTGAAATGAGCCGGTAGAGCCTACTACACCGGCATTGAATGCGGCAATGGAAGGATACCAGTTTACATCTGTTGCAGGCTGGTTAGGATTACCTGAGGTAGCCAGCGCGCTGGAACGCAGGTTTACATACACGGTATCACCCGATAGAACATAGTTGGTACTATTGATGTAAATAGAGCCGGCAGGGTAGGTCACCGTTACCACGTTACCATTTACAGTATGAGTGCGTCCATGTGCCACCTGGTCGGCAATGAAATTGGCACGCTCGGTAGCATCGTTGATCGTATAGTTGATATTGGTATTGGCAGCCGCGTAAGAGGCGGTTGCAATAGAAGCGGGGCCACCACCTTTTACAAGGCGGGTAGCCGGCCCGTATGAATCAACACCGATCGAACGATTCCAGGTATAAGAAGATACCCGGCCGTTACCATCCAGTTTTACGTTGGCCATAGACGCTGGAACGATCTTAGTCATACGGGGGTCGGTAACACCGGAACCACGCAGGTTGGTCAGCATGTCGTAATAGTATTTGGAAGTACGTTGTGTACTACCATAAGCCGCATAGTTAAAGAGACCATTGGTTACAACAGGGTCACCCAACAGGAAGTCGGTAACGGTGCTGTTGTTAAAGCCCGGTATCACGGTATTGTCGGCATTGGACTGTGGGCCTTTGGACAGGCAATACAGGATGGAATCCGCGTTGTACTCTGCTTTCTTTGAAAGCTTAAGCATGTAGCGGGCTTTCAGACCCCAGCAGAGTTTGAGCCATTTGTCTACATTACCATTGTTCATATAGTCACCCACTGACAACGCGGGAGCACCGGTTTCCTGTGTCTTGCTAAACAGGTCGATGGCTTCGTTCAGTTTGTCCATACAGCCATAGTAAATGGTCTTACCATCATCGGGCTTAGGACTGGGATTACCGGTTGCAGCTTCAGTATATGGCATTTCACCATAGATATCCAGCATTTGCATAAAGCCCAGCGCATGGAAGACGTTGGCCGCAGCCATATAATGGTAGGCGCCTATCTTTTGTGCGGAATTATACATATCGGGAATGTTGGAAGAAACTGCCACAAACCAGGTTTGATATGGTGTTGTGGAGTTACCACTCGAAGCAGCCCAGGTTGTACTAAGTGTATTACCATTACCATTGGTAGTGTAAAATACACCGGCCTGCAAAGCAGTACGATAATTGGCAACGCCGGAAGAATACATATAGAAGTGTTCGATCCAGGGCAGCCTGTTTTGAACCAACACACTTTGGTTGTTTGGATTGTTCGGGTCGGTGTTGACATCCAGCCACTTTTTGCAGGAGCCGAGGCTGGCAACAAGCGCAGAACCCAGAACGATATACATTAATTTTTTCATGACTTAATTTTTTCGCTTTAATTAAAATCTAACATTTACACCGAATTGGAAACCTGCTACGGCAGGTACGCCCAGGTAATCAATACCGGTTGAACCCGAACCGCCTGTACCACCTGCTGCACTTACTTCAGGATCCATTCCTTTGTAATTTGTCAAAGTGATCAGGTTGGTTCCCATGGCTGTTGCTGTAAGACCTTTGATAATTTTCTGGTTCTTCAGGATGCCAGAGAAATCATACGATAATGTTACAGAACGCAGCTTCACCCAGTTTACTGAAGTAATAAAGTTGTAGGAATTTGCCGCGTAGTTAGACCAATAACGCTGGATCATCGCTTTACCATCCACCGCTGTGCTACCGATCATATAAGTCTGGCCAGCTTCGTATGTCTGGTTAAACTCAGCACCTGTCAGGCTGTTGACGCCGGAAACAGTTACTGATTGCCGGTCATTTTCAAGCGTTCTCTTGCTCAGACCGTTTACAACCAGCGCGTATTCAGTTCCATTAAACACGTCTCCACCCCTGCGGATATCAAGCAGAAATGATAAGTTGAAGTTTTTATAACGGAAGCTGTTGTTAATACCGCCGATGAAATCAACCTCGCGATTTCCAACAACCGGGTTGGTAGTGTTCAACCTGTACAGGCCGGTATTGGGATCAACCTGGTAACGACCGTCTGCAATTTCCTTGCTGTCAGAATCCAGTTCACGAAAGTAAGACTGTCCAGTCATACCAAGGAAGTAACCACCATTGGGTATAGAAGCCGCTTTTACAGTTCCAAACTGTGCATCTGTGGGATAGAAATATGCCACACCTGCAAGGAATTCTCCCAGTCTTCCTTTATTATAAGAGAAATTGAGGGTTACATCCCAGCTGAAGTCGCGTTGAGCGATTGCTTTACCGTTCAGCATAACCTCCATACCCTTGTTGATTACCGAGCCGGTATTCAGAGAGCTGAAGATAAATCCACCGGACTGCGCCAGGCGCGGCTGTGCGATCTGGTTCTTTGTCTGGCTATGATAGTAAGTATAGTCCAAACCGATACGTCCTCTCAGGAATCTGAACTCACCACCGATCTCCCATGAATGCTGGATTTCGGGTTTCAGGATCGGGTTACCGGCTGCCCACTGGTTACCCACTAGTACGTAGTTGCCTATATTGTATGGAGCCCATACATAAGTGTTGGTAGCATAGGCGTTAGCGTCTTTACCAACCTGTGCCCAGCTTGCCCTCACTTTACCGAATGATAGAATGTTGCTACGACCCATCAGCTCAGTGAAAACAAATGAACCGCTTACAGAAGGATAGAAATAAGAACGGTTTTCTATCGGAAGTGTAGATGACCAGTCATTACGGCCAGTAGCTGTAAGGAAGGCGATATTCTTATACGATACACCTACTTCTCCAAAAGCACCTACCAGTCGTTTTTGACCCTTGTTGTCGGTAAAGAATTTATTCTCTGTATTGATATTATTGAAACTGATTGTACCTGCTGTGACAAAGTTGTATCCCCAATGATTCTGGCTGCGTGTCTTGGTGTTTTCAGATGTAGTACCCAACATCAGGTGTGCATCAAAATCACCAAATGATTTATGGAAATTACTCATTACTGTTGTTGTAATGAATGTGTAATCATAAACCGGCTGGCTCAAACGACCATTCTGATACAGTGGCGCTACGGCAGAACCAGGAGCGATATATGTATAGTCGCTTGTGGTGTACTGGTCATAACCCAAACGAGTTACGATATCCCACCAGGTTGCAATTTTGTAGTTGGCGCTCACACCACCTGTAAGACGCCTGGTATCAGATGTCAGGTCGTTTTGATTGGTGATCCAGTAAGGATTATCAATATCGCCTTCGAGGGGAAGGGTTCCTTCAAATACGCGGCGCTGTGTACCATCCTCATTGATATAATCTTTTAAATTAAATGTCTGTGGATAGTTGTAGAGGGCCTGCATACTACCCACACCACCACCGGAATAAAGACCTGCAGTAGTCAGGGTTCTTTTGGTGTTGGCGATTGAGTACGCAACATTTGCATTCAGGCTCAGGCGACCATATTTCTGTTCGCCGTTGAAGCGGAAAGTGGTCTTGTCATAATTGGTATTAGGAACAATACCAGTCTGATCGAAATTGGAAGCAGACAGGAAGAAAGATCCGGTCTTGCTACCACCTGATACGTTGACATTATTATCGTAGATCATGCCATTTTGAAAGAACTCCCCGATATTATCATATAAAGTAGCTGAAGATGGAATTTTTTCACCCCATGAACTATAAACATTCTGGGTGTTCAAAACACCATTAACAGAATAAGTTCCGGGACCAAATGTGGTTTGCACTTCAGGCAGTTTGTTTGCCCAGGAAGTACCCACTTTGCTGGTTACATCCACTTTCACCGCTCCTTCTGAACCTTTCTTGGTAGTGATCACCACCACACCATCGGCTGCACGTGAACCATAAAGGGCTGCGGCTGCTGCACCTTTCAGTACGGAGAGGCTTTCAATATCCTCAGGGTTGATATCCATCACACGGTTTGAGAAAGTAGTATTGCTGCGTGTCATACCATCTGTACCTGAGTTACCGGTTACAACGGTTGAGTTATCATATATAATACCATCTACAACAAACAATGGCTGGTTTTGCCTGCCTTCAGAGGTTGAGTTACCACCGCGGATGGTGATGGAAGCACCTGCACCGGCAGAACCGCTAAACTGTGTGATGTTCACACCGGGTACTTTACCCGCCAGCGAGTTGACGATGTTGGTGTTCTTATTCTTCATCAGTTCCGACGCGTTAAGGTCAGAAACCGAATAACCCAGGGCCTTACGTTCCTTTTTAATACCAAGGGCCGTAACGACCACATCCTGCAGGGTGTTGTCAGTTCTCACGAGCGAATGATTCACCGTATTACCTGACCCCACCCTCACAGTGGAAGTTTCGAAACCTACGGAAGAAAATTCAAGCACATCGCCGGTTGAAGCAGTGATGGTGAATACACCTTCATTGTTTGTTGAAGTTCCGGTGGCACTCCCCCGGACGGTTACCGATACACCCGACAACGGATTGTTGCTGTCGTCCCTAACGGTGCCGGTAATGGTTCTTTGCTGGGCATGCGTTGTTGATGCAAGGGAAAACAGTAGCAACAACAGGATGCCAAAATGGAGACACTTTCTCATAGCATTGTTTGTTTTAGCAGTTTATGGGGTTGTTAAATTAATTGAATACCACTTTTTTTATACGCACTAAGCCGCTCGTCCCCGGGGTCCAGTTCTGTTACCAGGCAATCTATACTACCTAGCGGACAAATATGAATAGGCTGGCGTGTGTCGATCTTCTCTGAGATCGAAAGCGCCACCACTTTTTGGGATGATTCGATCATCGCTTTCTTCAATTGCACTACTTCCCAGTCATTATCCGATACGCCATGCTCCAGGTCGATGGCGTTTGTTCCTAAAAAACAGAGATCAGCTTTTACCTGTTTCACTTTAGAGATCGCTTCAGAGCCAATCGTAATCTTCGAACTTTTAGAAACACGGTCGCCAATTAAAATTACTTCTATATTGGGATGCTCCATGTATTCAAGCACAGCAGCTACGCTACCGGAAACAAAAGTCGCTTTAAGGTCCCGCGGTAAAAGCCTTGCCATTTCAACGATGGTGGTACCGCCACCTGTGAGCACGAACATACCATCTTTGATCAGCGGGATCGCCTTACGGGCAATTACTTTTTTTTCGTCCTGTGAATAAACGCCGTTACGAAGTATCTGGATGTTACCGAATGAATGGGAAAGGGCGCCGCCATGTACTTTCAGCAGTTTACCCTGTGAGGAAAGTTCCTGCAGGTCACGTCGAATCGTATCTTCCGACACATTGATCTCCTGGCTCAGGGATGACGATAGCACTTTGTTGTGCAGGTTGACCTGTTGCAGAATATAAGTTTGTCTTTCCTTCTTAAGCATGTTAGATATGGCAGGCATAAAAGTACGTAAAGAAATTGCAGAAAAACGCAATGAATCAAAAAATAACCTGCTAGATTTTTAAAAATTTGCGTTTTTCTTCGGAATTAAAAAATTTTAATACATGTATATCTTGTTTTAGGTACAAAAATTCATTGTCGGGAAAATTTATTGCCAAAAGGATCATATAGAGTTGGGTTTAATGTCAACTCATTTGTATCGTTGTGTCGCTATCAAAAATTCATTGGGAAATTTTTGCTTTTTCATTCTGCATAATTGTGTTGAAAAGATCAGCAGAAAAAATAAAAACATGATCACTATAAGTTCACATCTGTGCTCAAAAATTATTCGTCCACGTTCATTGCACAACTGCTACCCCATTTGTAAAATCATTAAACCGACTAAAAATGCACCCTGCTTACGAAAACGCAAAAAAACGCAAAGCCCGGTAGTCGTTATTTGACTAACGAGGCATTTCATTATGAAGCGATTTTTGTCAAATCCCACGATCCGGTGGGTATTAGTAAAAAACCACCCCGGACTGCTTGCTGGCCGGGATGGTAAACTGCATGAGAGAAGATGCCAGCGTTGGTAAACTGCTAACCCGACGATGACATTGAGGTAGATAAAGATCTGTCGCAAAGATGCCGGGGATTTGTTAAACGATAATTAACCCAGGATTACCCAAAAATTAAATTTTTACAGTCGCAACCTGCTGATGTCAATATCAATCGATTAGTCTTCGGTACTTCAAAACGTAGATCCTCATTTCCCCGCCACCGAAGCGCTAAGATCATTTACAAACCTGGAGCAGTATGGAGATTCGTTCAGTCTGCCCAAAATTTAATATTACTTTATTGTTATCTTTTGTACATTTAAACAGATTGTCGCCGTGAAAACTAAACACCTCATATGGTCTCTTGTATTCCTGTTGGCCTTTTCAGTCAAAGGAGCTGCACAGGATAATGCTTCCCGGATCAGTTTTGATTTTTATGGTACTGCCGTTGAGTTTCCATACAATTTTTCATCCCGCGTGGAATTTCCAGGCCCGCTGACGGCGGAAAATATTTCCTCCTTCTACCAGCGCATTCTTCAAACCGGCGATAAGCCTGTGATCAGCGCATTGATCAATTACAAAAAGCAACATCAGCCGGACGACTGGCTTTTTTACCAGCTTGTTCGAAAGACTGCCGAACAGATCAGCCCCAAGGCTGAAAATTACGAGCGCTACACGCTTTATAAATGGTTTTTCCTTTGCCAGTCCGGTTATGATGCCACGCTTGCTATCAATAAAGACCGGCTACTTTTCTATGTGCAGAGTGATGAGAATATTTACAATATCCCGTACCGTTATCGTGACGGGAAACAATACGTCTGTCTTAATTACCACGATTATGGTGCCATCGATTTTTCAAAAGAAATGTTTGCCGAAGTAATACTGAAAAATAACCGGGCCACCAATGCATTTTCCTACAGGATCACTCAATTGCCAGGATTCAGCGCGGAAAATTACCAGGAAAAAGAAATCAGTTTCCACTTCTATCAAACCGAATACCAGTTCAAGGTCAAGCTGAATCCCCAGGTGAAAACTATTTTCACCAACTACCCCGTGGTAGATTATGAATCCTACTTCAACATCCCGCTGAGCAGCGAAACGCATGGCTCGCTGATTTCATCCCTGAAACAAAACATGAGGGGGATGACCAAAAAGAACGGCGTAGATTACCTCATGCGTTTCACGCGGTATGCATTCCTGTTTGAAAAAGATGTGGATGCATTTGGTAAAGAAAAAAGAATGTCACCAGAGGAAACCCTGCTATACGGGCAAAGTGATTGTGATGACCGCGCGGCCCTGTTCTTTTACCTTGTAAAAGAAATTTATAACCTGCCGATGATCGTGCTTGCGTACCCGCAGCATGTGACCATCGCCGTTCAATTCGACAAACCTGTAGGAGACCCGATCGTTTATAATGGAAAAAAATATTCTGTTTGCGAACCTACTCCGCAGATCCAGGACCTTCAGATCGGTGAAATCTTACCGGCTTTGAAAAAAACTTCGTACGAGATTGTGTACGCCTATAATCCCAATTGATAGCTGACCCTGTCAGTATTGCAGGGCGAGGCACCCGGCCACCTGCTATCAGGGATTATATCAAAAGTTTATCCTTAGCCACAAAAATTGAAACTCAAGGACGGGTGCGGCACGCATTTACCCACAACCTAAATACGGGGTGAATCATTTTTAGGATGCTTTTATTAAGGAACCATTGCAACTGGCTCTCTGGCTACTTTCTCCAGTTCTTCCAAAAGCTCCTTCGTACGATCACTCATAGTTACGAAATACTTTTCACCGGTTTTAATGAACGAAAGCGTCATACAATCTTTTACCCTGCTGAAATATACTACGTACACAGCATCTTCTTTACCATAGTAATTGATCTTTCCCTGCGTGGAGCAAGTATCTTTTGGTTCGATGACCGGGGCATTGATATTATCGGCGATGGCTGACAAAATCTCCTTATCATACAACTTCGACATGCTAAAAAACCGCGGATTGCCGGGAGTATGATAATACATTATGGCAGCACTGTCGCAATTATCAAGGCCGGGAATGTTAATGATTTTGCTGGTTTCTTCTTTTTTCGCTGCATTGTTGCATGCCGACAATAAAGTGTAGGCCAGGGTGCTGAAAAAAATACTCCTGAACATGGAATTGAACGTACTGTATGGTAAAAAAAAAGCGCCCTGGTGATACCGTGGCGCCAAAACAATGATAGATATGATATTAATAGTTCGCGTTCTGCGGATCCCAGTTTGTCCAGCCTTCCGTCCAGTTCTTATCGCCAAATGCACCGCGATAAGCTGTACTGCTGAAGAATGAATTCATTCCTGCAAAACTTGAACCGCCCAATGCGGGCGAACCAGCCTTCGGAAGAAAATTCGGAGCAGTTGAGTAAAACGGGCTCTGCAACTGGATATCCGCAGCATTGGCATAAGTAATAGAACCCTCACTTTCTGCTTTAGCCCGGATGCCCGCGTCGGTCAGGATGTCGGGATGCACCGTTGGATTGCCACTTGAAAGCACCACCAGGTAAGGCTTGGTAACTGCATGTACCAGGTTGTTCTTAAATTCTGAAATACCATCCACATATG
>JAEYVW010000227.1 GCA_023429365.1 Bacteroidota bacterium | reverse complement strand
TTCGCGTGGTATTATCATCTTAAGCATGAGGGCTGGCCGTTGTGGAAAGCCATACTCATCAGCTGGATGATAGCCCTGATTGAATACTGCCTGGCTGTACCCGCCAATCGCTATGGTCACAACAGCCAGTATAGCCTGTTTCAATTGAAAATGATACAGGAGATAATTACGCTCGTGATATTTGGTGTCTTTGCCGTAGTGGTGATGAAGGAAGCTTTTCACTGGCGATACATTGTCAGTTTCGCCTTCCTGTTGGGAGCAGCTTACTTTATGTTCACAAAAAGATTCGGCTGATTTAATTGATACGAACGTTGGCGTCCGATTTCCGGCTTTCGCTTTTTTGTTTCTGCCGACGGATCAGGTCGGCCTTTACTTTGTGGATCAGGGCACTGCCGAGAAAGAGCAGACCGGCGTTGATGGTGACGGCTGAAATAGCAGCCCAGAATATCCAGTCCAATTTATATACATCGGTAAAAGCAGCATAGATAATTGCAGAAACACCGCAGGTCGTCAAAAAGAAGCCGATCAGCATATTCCGCAGGAATTTCTTCTCGTGTTTGTTACTCATGTCAGTCGTTTTGGTAGCAGTCGCGGTAAAAGTAGGAGGAAAATATCAATTTGTTAATACCGGGATAGACGAATTGTATTTAGACCAGCTTTTTTTAGTTTTGATCAACTGAATCAACGGTATGAAAAAAATCATTTTCGTTTCCCTGCTCATCTTTTCAGGCTATGCCATGATGGCCCAGGAAGCTCCCGAAGGCCTGTTTCTCAATTCCAAAGCCCCGGATTTCAGGGCCAAGGATCAAAATGGCAATATGGTCAGGCTAAAAGACCTCCTGAAAAAGGGCAAGGTGGTGCTGGTATTTTATCGGGGTGAGTGGTGTCCTTACTGCAACAGGAACCTGAAAAGACTTTCAGATTCCCTCCAGCTGATCACCGGGAAAGGCGCAACCCTGATTGCCGTTACGCCGGAAAAACCGGAAAGTGTGGCAAAGACCGTTGAAAAAACAAATGCCCAATTCTCAATTCTCCACGATGAAGAACTGAAGATCATGAAGGCTTATGAAGTGGAGTTTGAAGTCCCCGAAAATACGCTGAAGCGTTATCGTAATGGTGGGATAAAAATTGACGAAATCAATGGAAAGAATGGAAATTATCTGCCCATACCTGCTACTTACGTAATCGATAAAGAGGGAAATATCACTTACCGGTTTTTTAACCAGGATTACAAAAAACGGCCATCTGTAAAAGAGATACTTGATCACCTTTGATGGGTGATCTATTTACTACATCATATATATATTATTCCCAAACCAACCTGGCGATTTTGCCGTTACTGCCAGCCAGGAATACGGCCGTACCGATCCTGGCGATCCGGCAAACGTGAAAGCCTTCTGAACTGATCGATCTCCAGTTTTTTCCTCCGTCTGATGAATAGTCGACGCCAGATAAACCACAGGTAAGGACATCTTTTTTAGAAAGAAATTCGACACTGCTGCGGTAGCCATTAGGCGGTGTTTTGGGAGCGAGCCAGGTCTTGCCGCCATTGTTAGAATAAAAACAATTCGAGGTTTTGAGCGAATCCCCGTTAAAATCGCCTCCCACAATGATCATTCGGGATCCTGGTTTGCGGGGCATGCCATTGTCAAATATATCTATCGAATTGGCGCCTGCTGTTTCTTTTCCCTGCAACAAAGGAAGATCGCTCACACCTGTATTTTGAAACAATCGCGACCGTAAACCACCACTTACCAGGAAATAGTCACCATTAGTAAATAATTTAATATTACTGCCGCTTGCTGCAAAAAATGCTTCACCGCTGTCGATGTGAGCTCGGTTGTATTGCTCCTGCAAAATTTCCCAGGTATTACCGCTATTGTTTGTGGTCGCTATAAAAGCTTTTCCGTCAATTGGATCGCCAACCACGATTCCTTTTTGATTATTGGCAAAATCCATTGCATCAAGGAACATTCCTTTGGTCTTGTTTTCAAAAACCACCTTCCAGCTCTCGCCACCATCATTTGTTTTTAAAATATAGGCGGGTTCACCAATGCCCATAATGAGTGCAGTGTTTGCATCGAATGCTTCGATATCCCTGAAATCGGTTTTTTCAAAGCCGTTTACTTTCATCCATTTCCAGTTCTTGCCACCATTGGTACTTTTTCCCACCGTACCATTGCTACCACTGACCCAGATTATATTATCATTGACCACGCTCAGACCACGGAGACTGGTTTTGGTACCACTGTTTAATAACTCGACCATGGGCTTTTGCGCTGAAATGCAAGTGCTGCTAAGAATGGTAAAGAAAAGCAGAAAAAAATTTCTCATTGGCTGGATATTAAACTCCAAGATAGCCTGTTCAGGCCGTATTTCATAAATATCGGGGGGCTATAGAAGCTCATCAAAATATTATATTTTTGGCAGCCAAGTCACATACTACTTTATGAAAAAGATTATTTTATTCGTATCCCTTTGTGGACTTATTGTGTTATTGAATGCCTGCCAGAAAGAATTTAGCTACGAGATCGGCGGCATATCTACCGGCTCACTGCTGGACGATGGCAGCGGTGAATGTCTCCCCAAATCCATTCAGGGCATTTACGAAGTAGGTACTGAACTTTCTGCTAGTGAGCATTTTATTGATGTCGAAGTGGACGTTGCCAGTACAGGCGCGTACAGGGTCTATTCCGACACTGCAAACGGTATTTATTTCGAAGCAAAAGGCGTATTTGCTGCAGCGGGCAGGTCTACGGTGAGACTGGGGGGATATGGTATTCCATTGAACGCGGGTATTCACCATTTTATCATTAGCTATGACACCACAGAGTGCAGGGTAGAGGTAAATGTACTGCCCAATGGCGCTGCTGATCCGGCTGAGTTTACCCTTGCTGGCGGCCCAGCCACTTGCCTGGATTTTGACTTGCAGGGAAGTTATATCAAGGGTGTAGCTGTGTCAGGTAGTAATAAGGTCGACATTAAAGTAAATGTAACTAAGATCGGAACCTATAATATCTCCACAAGCGCAGTCAATGGTATCAGTTTTACTGGTACTGGTGTTCTTACAGCCACAGGAGATCAAATCATAACACTGTCAGCACAGGGCACTCCATTAGATATTGTGGCCACTGAAATTCAAATAACTGCTGGAGCCAGTCAGTGCTCCCTTCCGATCGCGATCGTAGCCGGAGCCGAATTCACTATTAATTGTCAGTCGGCGGTTGTCATTGGTGATTACGAAGAAGGAGTGGCACTTAACGCAAACAACAGCATCGAAGTCGATGTGGATGTTACGGCAGTAGGACCCTATTCCATTTCAGGTTTTGTAAACGGCATGGGCTTTACCGCCGTTGGTAATTTTACCAGCACCGGCACTACAACCATTACTTTGGCGGGAAGCGGTACGCCAACTGCTGATGGAAGTTTCGAACTGGACCTGCCTGGCAGTTCTTCCTGCCCGGTTGAGATCAACGTAGAACCCGGAGCTGTTGCCGCCGATCTTCAATGGAAATTCACATCGGGTAGCACAAATTATAGCGGCCCTACAGATGAAGCCGTGTTGACTTCAACATCAGGTGTTAATACCCTGGTGTTGTCGGGATCTGCTGTATCCGGTTTTGGCACCTGGAATGTAGTACTGACAAATACAAGCGGGGCGATTGGTAACGGGACCTATTCAGGTACGGCTATGAGCGGACGTTTTGCAGCGTTTACTTACAGCGACGGCATCACAAACTGGATGTCATTTCCCGGATCGGGCACTTCACTCAGTGTGGTTGTTACAAATTATAATACCAACGAGAAGGTCATCGAAGGCACATTTAGCGGTTCAACAAAAGACGCGATCAACGGGTCGGCTGCAACAATTGCAAGTGGCACCTTCAAGGCCAAACTCCCCTGATAAAATATAAAAGCAGGCTGTTTAGACACTACACACCTGGATTAACACCTGGAAGTAGCGATAAACAGCCTTTTTATGTCTCGCCTATAAAAGCAGCATGGAGAAAATGCCTTAAATTTAAGGAACAATCAAACCTGCTTTTATGAAAATACGCCTGTTACTCCTGCTCTTTTCGGGGATACTCATCTTTCTTTCTGCCTGTCAAAAAGAACTTAGTATTGAACTGAGTGGTTCCACATCCACAGGCACCCTGCAAGCCGATGGTTCTGGAGAATGCTTACCAAAAACAATCCAGGGTGTTTATGAAACGGGGAAGGTTTTAAACGCCGCCACCGATTTTATCGATGTACAGGTTAATGCGACAACCGTAGGTACATACAGAATATATTCCGATACTGTTAATGGGATTTTCTTTGAGGGAAAAGGCTCCATCGCTACGGCAGGTTTGAATACCATAAGGCTTGCAGGAAATGGTACCCCATTAAACGCGGGTGTTAGCCAATTTACTATTAATTATTCGGGCACTACCTGCGTGGTGGCTATTATAGTGCAGTCGCCCGGTGGCACCGGCAACGCAGAATTTACCCTGGCAGGTGCGCCCGATGCGTGCCAAACGCCTGTGATCGCGGGGGATTATGTAGTAGGCCAGGCCATGGCGCCGGCGAATACGGTGACCTTGTCTGTGAATGTGACGGTTGCCGGTAATTACACTATAGCGACAACACCCAGCAATGGGATCACTTTCGCCGCCAGCGGCACTTTCGCCAATACAGGTACACAGACCGTAACACTAACCGCGACAGGCATCCCCGCCGTCGCTTCAGCAACAAATTTTTCATTAACAGGGGCGTCAAATTCCTGTTTCTTTTCCATCGACGTAACGGATGTTGCAACGTTTGATTATTTCCCTCTCACAGCCGGCAGCAACTGGAGTTACCAGTTTGATGATGTGGCTGATGATTCATTGCTCATCAGGTCAAAACCGGGCACGGTTGACCTGGGTGGTAATGCCTTCACGATATTTGAAGCCACCGTTGATGAAGCCAACGACGGTTTCCAGGATATTTCGGCACACCGTAAATCGGGTGGAGATTATTTTACTTACCTGGACGTCGGCCAGTTTTTTGGATTTGATGATGACCAGCCTGCAGAGCTGATCTTTTTAAAAGATAATCTCGCAGCCGGGGGAACCTGGCAATCGCCCGGGTTTACTGGTGATATAACCGACACATCAGGCACGCTTACTTTTACCGTTCGCTTTTCATACACCATTGCGCAAAAAGATGTGAATATTACCGTCAATGGTGTTGATTATCCCAATACCATTGTCGTGAATGAAAAATATGAATTGCAAAGCGCGGGCAATTGGGTTGACGCCACGCCGCTGATCGGTTATTACAAATCTTATTATGCGCGGGGTGTGGGAATGATCAAACAGGAATATTATTATGAAGACGGAAACGCAAATCCTGGCGATGTGATATTAACCCAGGATTTGCGTCGGTATGTGATTTTATAGGAATAATCAGTTTAGAAACCTTTTTTCTGACCGGATTTAAGCGGCGTTGATTTAAAATCGTCGAGGGCGCTTTTTTGAGCGATCATTTTTTCGATCTCTTCAATCGAGCGGGGTGCAAAATGGGAGAGTAGTTCATACCCATCTTCCGTGATCAGGGCATCGTCTTCTATTCGAACGGCGATGCTCCACCACTTTTTATCGCAATCACTTCCTTCAGGAATATAGATCCCAGGTTCGATCGTCATGACCATATCTTTTTTCAAAGTGCCATAGGTGCCACGGTCGTGAACATCCAGCCCGATATGATGACCTAGTCCGTGGGGGTAGTATTTGCGGGCCTGTGATCTTTCTTTGATGATACCCAGTTTCATCAGCCCGTCTGTGATAACATTTCGCGCCGCATCCTCGGCATCTCTCCATTGCGAACC
>JAEYVW010000182.1 GCA_023429365.1 Bacteroidota bacterium | reverse complement strand
GAAAAAACAGGCAAACCGGCAGCTTCGAAGAATTAAGATAAAAGACTTGTTAAAGCGATTTTCTGAAGGATTATCGGGCACGATTCCTGCGTTATGGAGGGACTTAATTGACCATGATGATCCTAAGAAAAGCCATCCCCTTTTTCGCTGTCATACTCCTGGCGGTTGCTGGTTGTAAAAAAGACCACGAAACCACCTCCAATCCAGGCTCGCCCGCTATCAGTCCGGATGAATGTTTCCAGACAAATAATGTCATCGGTAGCCAAACGGTAGAGGGTCAATACATTATTTCATTTAATAATTCTGCAACCGGATCACGTGGAGTATCAGGCACCAGTTTGCGCTCCTACGGTCCTGAGCTTCTATCCAAAAATAAGATCGATAAAGCAGCCCTGAAACACAGTTTTTCCGGTGGCCCAGGTGGATTAGTAGCCCGCCTGTCTGCTGAGGAAGTAGCCCGTCTCCGCCAGGATGAAACGGTGGCCTCGATCGAGCCCGACAGGATCATTTCTCTGGGAACCTGCTTTACGGTGGCAGAGCCCCGGCTGATCACCTGGAATATAGAGCGCGTAGGCTATGGCGATGGAACGGGTAAAAGAGCCTGGGTCATTGATTCGGGGATTGATTTTGATCACCCTGACCTGATCGTGGACCAGGCAAAAAGCAAATCTTTTGTTAGCGGGAAGACTTCTGCCGACGATGAAAACGGGCACGGCACGCATGTAGCCGGTATCATTGGAGGGAGGAACAATACCTACGGTGTATTGGGTGTTGCATCTGGCGCTACCCTGGTTTCTTTACGCGTTTTGGATAAAGAAGGAAAAGGACTTCTTTCCTCAATTGTTCAGGCCCTGGCATATATCAATGAAAATGCTTCATCCGGTGATGTCGTAAATCTTAGTGTTGGTAACGATGAGGGTATATCTGAGGCATTGGATCACCAGGTGAGGGCGACTGCCGCCAGAGGTATCTACATCGCCATTGCAGCGGGTAACGATAAAACATCAGCTAATAAATTTTCACCAGCCCGTGCCAATGCGACTAACGTGTATACAGTTTCTGCCGTCGATAGTCTCGACAAATTTGCGAGTTTCTCCAACTATGGCAATGATGTGATTGATTTCGCGGCACCCGGCGTGAAGATTTTATCTACGTTTAAAAATGGAGGCTATGCTTATATGAGCGGTACATCCATGGCGGCACCGCATGTAGCCGGCTTGCTTTTGCTTAAAGGAAACAAGATTTCCAGTTCAGGTACGGCGAAAAATGATCCCGACGGTACGCCGGATCCTATCGCGCATTATTAAGCTTGATTTTCCAACGGAATGGATACCTGCAAAGTCCATCCCTTTCGCCAGGTAGCTTTGATATTTACCTTACCATTATAGAACTGGGTCCGCTCGTGGATATTGGCCAGTCCAATGCCCTGACGCGTTTGCTGCGGGTCGAAACCTTTTCCATTATCACTGATCTCTAGTTCGACTGTTCCAGGGTTGGTGTGCAAACGTATATCGGCTGTAGTTGCACCACTATGTTTCAGGATATTTTTAAGCTGCTCCTGGATGATCCTGAAGAGAGTGATCTTTTTTCCCTGAGATATGAGGGTCTCGTCTACCTGGTGGGTGAAGTTTATCTTAATCGCACCCGTAATCTGAATATCGGTGATGGCTGCAAGAATAGTATCTGTAAGTGTTTCCTGTTTCAATTGAGGGGTTACCAGTTCCTTTGAAAGTTTCCGGATTTCCTCAATGGCCATCAACAGGTATTCAATACTTTTATGTTTCAGTTGCTTTTGATCATCACTTGTTGTTTTGATCCCATCGAAAAATAATTTCACCGTAGAAAGGATCTGGTTGACGTTATCATGCAATTCATGTCCGATCCGTGTTCTTTCTTTTTCCTGCATTCGGATCACGGTTTCCGAAATCTCTTTTTGTTTTTGCAGGCGAAAATCGGCCAGCTCATTTTCCAGTTCTTTTACCAATGAAATATCATTCAACGAACCGATCATCTTGACAGGGAGTCCATTTTCGTAAACAACAAAACCTTTGTCTTCAACATACTTGTAGGTCCCATCGGCGCATTTGAAACGATATGAATCCTGCCAGGATTGCTGGAAATTATCTGTGGCTTCTTTCACTTTGTCCGCCAGGCGGTCACGGTCTTCGGGGTGTATCCTGCGTAACCACCATGACAAACCACGTGAATTGTCTGACTGGTAACCGACCATTTCCATGAGCGCTTCGTTGCGAAAGATCTGGCCTGTTTGCATATCCCATTCCCAGATCGCATCGGAAGTAGCACGACTCAGGTTTAACATGCGCTGGTGCACGTCTTTCAATTCTTTTTCAAGGCGGCTTTTATCCGGCAGGTTGATGGCCTGTCCGCCCAGGAGTTTTTTACCCGAACCTGACTGGATCGGGAAAAGATGAATATGTGAAATGGTATGTGATCCATCGGCCCATTTTATTTTTTCGGTTGTCTGGATCGGCTTCCCGGTCTCAAACACTTTGAGGTGAATATTATATAATGCACTTGCCACAGATGGCGGGACGATGTCAGTGATCTTGGCACCGATGCATTCTTTTTCAATCAGGCTGAAATGATCATAAAATGCCTGGCTGGCAATTTGCAGCGCTGTTGTTTCATCTATCACCCATGAAAGCGTGGGTGTTTGTTCGAAGAAAGCGGCGTTCAGCGCCTTACCCGCCCTGAGCTCTTCGGAGAGTTTGCGCTCAGCGGTGATGTCAACCAGGTGCGAAACAGCAGAAAGCTGCTCACCTTCCATTGGCTGACAGGGTTGTGAATTAAAAACCACCCATTTGGTCTCGCCGCTTTTCAGGCGAATAACGAGTGTTTCTGTGTACGATTCGCCTGTCGCGATCGCTTTCATAAATGGCGTTTCTCTAAACAAAAGGCGATGACCATCTTCATTGCGGATCAGCCATTCGTTATTCCATTGCTCTTCGATGTCCTTCAGTTGATATAAATGTTCAAGCGTGGTACCGAATATGGAGGCTACCATCTGGTTGGCGGCGATCATTTCGCCACGGTTATCATGAAATAAAAGTCCATGAGGTCCTTCGGCAATCAGTTCGCCATGGTTCTTTAATAATTCATGAAAGCGATTGATCCTTTTATCATCAACGATCTTGTATCCGACACAAAGAAAGCGGTCTTTATTATTATCTCCCAGGGAATTGATCTGCCACTTCATGGGATGATAGTGACCGTTTTTCAGGTGAAGTTCCAGGGATGGTTGGTCCTGACCAGGTGACTGCAGGGCGTTCCTGAGATCATTGCGGTGAGAAGGATGAATAAGGTCGAAAAAATTGGTCTCTGCTTCACGGGGATGACGCAATTCCATATTCCGAATCATCCGTGCATTAGCACAGGAAATCCTGCCATCCGGTTCGATGAGGGTGAGAAATAAATCGTCAGTGCAGCGGTCCTTACCAATGAGCTGTTTTAGTTCCGACCAACTCGTTTTTTTCATTAGGGATACTTTTTTCGTCTGGATTTATAGCATAGGTATTTGAATAAGCGTAATTGGCAGGTTCTTGTTCCGGACAAATGTATAAAACGGTCTTTACCCCTGTAATAGACCAAACCAAGATTTCATTGTAGTTTAAAATACTACATGGAAACGCTTAGTTTTCGACATCTAGTTGACAACATTCGTTCGTTCTGGATTGGTCAGTCCTTTTTTTTTTCGTCTTCAAGTATCCGTTTCATGGCTTTGAGCAGCCCTGTAGGTAAAGAGTCCTTGCAGATAAAATCTTCCGCGCCTGCTTTTAATACCCTTGGCGCGTATTGTTCGGCGGGATAGGTACTAAGGATTATAACCGGCAGTTTTTTACTGGTGGCTTTTATCTTTTTCAATGCAGTAAAGCCACCCCCACCCGGCATAGCAAGGTCGGAAATGACCAGGTCCCAGGAATCTTCGGCAACCTTGTCAAGAAGTCCCTGAGTATCGGTGGCTTCATCGACAAATATTCCGGGAAACTCCTCCAGGATAATTTTTTTTAAAGCTTGCATGACGACCGGATGGTCATCCGCAATGATGATCCTATGCATAAAAACGGGTGTGAATTATCTGGTTATATTGCTTATGCAAAATAGCTATTCATCGCGAAGGAATATGTAGCCTGAAGATTTTAAATAATGTAGACTTTATACTACAAATTTAAACCATTTGAACGCCCCTATAATGCTGAGTTCCTTTAGTTAATGGCCATGATAGATCTTATCAGATCAGCTTTTTTTCGAGGGCGTAGCGGGTTAGTTCGGCGTTGGAACGGATCCCCATTTTTTCCAGTATCCGCGAGCGGTACGTACTTACCGTTGTAGTGCTGAGTGAAAGCTGGTTCGCGATATCTGAAACCGATTTACCGGAGGCCAGCAATTTGAAGACATCAAATTCGCGATCCGACAGCAATTCATGCGGGAGTTTGTTATTATTATTATGAAAAGCGTCAGCGAGTTTTTCCGCGATGGAGGGAGTGATAAATTTTTTTCCCAGTTTGACGGTTTGTACCGCCTTGATGATATCGTCGTGAATACTTTCTTTTTGAAGATAACCGGAAGCACCGGCTTTTAATACGCGGAGAGCATATTGATCTTCCGGATACATGCTCATGATAAGCACCGGGAGATCGGGAGCAATTTGTTTGATATGGGCAAGGGCGTCAAGTCCACTACGACCGGGCATATTCATATCGCAGATCACGACATTCCACCCATTGTTCAGCACCTGCTTTAAAAGCCCTTCTGTATCGGCCACTTCACCTATCTCTGCCGAAGGATATTCTTCGAGCAGCAATTGTTTCAATCCTTTACGGACTATGGCATGATCGTCTGCAATGAGAATTCTTAGCATGATCAATTGTGTTTTTACAGGTCGGTATCCGGCAAAGGTACAATTACGGTAACCATTGTGCCTTCTCCAGGATGACTGCTGATATTATATTGTCCTCCCATCACCTGGCTTCTTTCTTTCATACCCAGCAACCCTAGGGTTTTCCTGTTGCCCTGCTTATCCACCAACCCGTTACCGTTATCGCGAATGATTAGAACCAGTTGCTTATTCTCCTGCGATAAACTGACCATTACTTCCGTTGCACCCGAATGCCTTGCTACATTGGTCAATGATTCCTGAAAAATACGGAATATCCCGATTTTAAACGCATCTGGTAAAGGTATTTCTGCATCAGGCACCTGTAATTTTTTTCTGATACCCGATCGTTTTTCAAATTCTTCGAGATGCCATTCCATCGCAGCCAGCAATCCAAGGTCATCAAGCAGACTCGGGCGTAACTCAGATGCAATGCGACGGATTGCTTTTGATGTAGTATCAATAACACTCATTATCTCGCCCAGTTTTGTTTTCACCGGCTCACCCGGTGAGTCGAGTTTTTTATTCAACCACGAAATGTCCATTTTTAAAACAGTCATCAACTGACCGAGTTCATCATGTATCTCACGTGATATATACAGTCGTTCTTCTTCACGTACCTGCTGCAGGTGCCCGGTGAGCTTGCGGATGGCCTCGTAAGATTCTTTCAGTTTTTCTTCGGCGATATATTTCTCGGTTACATTATTGGCCAATACCAACCTGGTCTGCTGACCCATGTAAACGAGGTCGTAAGTAACGACATCAACAAAAATTATTGTTTTGTCTTTTTTGATATGCCGCCAGATTCCCGCATGATGAATACCCCTGAACGAAGTGCTGGTATTTTGTTTTAGTCGCTCATATTCATCTGGTGGTCTCAGGTCATATATATTGAGATTGAGAAATTCTTCACGCTGATAACCGTATTGCTCCAGCGCTGCATTGTTTACATCGATGACCTTATATTCGGGCAGGCTCAGCATCCACATGGGAAGCGGGTTGCGTTCAAACAGCAACAGCTTTTCTTCCATTTCCTTTCGCTCTGTGATATCACGAATGAAGCCGATAAAGAATTTTTTATTTTCCTGTCTCAACAATGACACCCGGAGAGAAATATCCAGTGATGAACCATCCTTACGTATAGCCTGGATATCGATTGTCTTTCCCAGGATATTTGCATGGCCGGTATCAAGATAACGCTGCATGCCAATGCGATGTCTTTCTCTTAGATCCGGTGGAATGATTAGATCACTTAATAACCTTCCCCTTGCTTCTTCATCCGTCCACCCAAAAATCGTCTTTGCCTCCTGGTTCCACTTGGTGACTGCACCTGCCGTGTCAATAACTACTACGGCATCTGGTGCATTTTGTAAAATGGCGTGGATATACTTTTCACGCTCGCGCAACGCATCTTCGGTTTGTTTTTTCAACAGGTCTCTTTTGTTGAGCAACAAGGCGTTGTACCAGATTATACATACAAAGATCACGATGATGCTCAACACATACATCGTAGTGCCAAACTCATTGGAATAAAGCCCGGTCCAGTTGCCCTGTAATCGTAATAAACCCAGCACAGCAGGAATAACTATGGCGGCCGGTACCAGTACCCTCGCGACCAGACTACCACTTAGCGTTGAAGTAAGTTGCTTCATTACTCCTTTGTCAGGATCAGAAAAAAGTATATGAAGCGAAAAGAGAAAAAAACACAATGCTGCCGGGGCCGGCATGAAAATCTGATTGTACAAGTTCAAAAAACTTCGTACCTGGTACACATAACCCAGCAGGAAAAGCAGGCTTATAAATGCGGTTATCAGTCCGAGAAAATGGCAAACACCCAATCTTCCCCGACGTCGCATGATCAGCGTGAGACCCGACAACACAAAACAAAATGCCGACACTGCAGAAATTCTACTGGTAGTGTTGGAACTGGTTTCATCTTCCGGAATAAAATCAAAACCAAAAACCTGGCTGGCGATCTTCACTAATCCTATCAGTATCACAACTATTGCCAGTAATACTGCAGGTGTTGAATCCAGCCTGGCGTATTGAAGGCGTGCCGCGAGACCTAGTAAAATAAAGCACACCGCAACGATGGGATGCATGCTGACCGGAGGCAGGAAAAATGTCTTTAAAAAATAAACATCCAGTTGCCAGCCCAGCAAAACCAGCGCCGGGATGGCGATCAATACCATACTGATATGCCCCGCCCAGGACCTGGCCTTATTAGTGATCGTTGTGTCGATGGGCAATGGCATAGTTTTCTTTTTTTCGGGACAAATAAACGTAAATATTTATGAGCGGCAGATGGGCGGGATAATATTTTCCTATATTTGCCCTCCTCTTAAGCATTCGAATATGAAAATGACAAGGGTTCGCCTCTAAATTTCAGGACCCACCATCCTCGGTCAATTTACAACAGCAATAATTATTGCTGCATTCAATCATTTTCACAATCAATCAACTCATGTCGCGTACAATTAGCACAACCAATAAGGTGTCGGGTATTCTGGCGCTTATAAAGCAATCCATCCGGGGTGAAGAAATGGATTATACCCAGGGCAGCATCCGCAAAGCCGTGATGATGCTGGCTATACCCATGATCCTTGAGATGTGCATGGAAAGTGTGTTCGCCCTGGTAGACCTGTATTTTGTCGGCCATCTTCCCGACAGCGATAAAGCACAGCAGGTAGTTGGTCTTACTGAATCGGTGATCACCATTATTTATTCAATCGCTATCGGTATCAGTATGGCCGCCACCGCGCTGGTGGCCAGGCGTATCGGTGAAAAAAATAATATGGCAGCCGCGAAAGCGGGAGCGCAAACGACTACTTTATCAGTCATCATTACAATTATATTGAGCATAATAGGTTTTGTTTTTGCGAAAGACATACTCCTGCTCATGGGCGCCTCGGAAGAAACTGCAGCGTACGGTATCACCTATACCCGCATACTCACGGGCGGTAGTATCGTGATCATGCTACTCTTCCTGATCAACGGTATTTTCCGTGGTGCTGGTGATGCTAGCATGGCTATGAAAAGTCTTTGCATCGCTAATGTGGCCAATATCATATTGTGTCCACTACTGATCCGTGGCTGGGGACCCGTTCCCGCCTTCGGACTTACCGGTGCGGCAATAGCCACCACTATCGGCCGGGGGATCGGTGTACTCTACCAGCTATATCATTTATTCAATGGTAAGAGTGTAATTAAAATGACGCTTGCTTATTTCAAACCTGAATGGCAGCTGATCAAACAGGTCATCAACATCGCTGCTCCAGGTACCTTCCAGTTCCTCGTAGCATCAGGAAGCTGGATCGTCTTGACCGCTATCGTTGCGCAATCTGGTGAAGCAGCATCGGCAGGTTATATCACGGCGATCAGGGTAGTGATGTTCTTTTTATTGCCAGCCTGGGGTTTGAGTAATGCCGCTGCTACACTGGTAGGACAAAACCTTGGCGCACTGCAGCCCCAGCGTGCGGAGCAAAGTGTCATGAAAACCGCTAAGTACAATGCCATATTCATGGCCATTGTCACCATCCTGTTTTT